>JAJDNW010000132.1 GCA_022340465.1 Deltaproteobacteria bacterium
GCCAGGATCGAGTCGGCCGCTTTTTCCCTGGAAAGCGCATAAGCTTGGGCCCATGCGCAACTGTAATAGGAAACTCCCGGCGGAGCGGATGTCGGCAATGCGTGCAAAGCGCGGTATTGCTCGGCCACGGGCAGGGCCGCATCGCAGTGCACGGTCACCACACCGTCCAGAAAAACGGCGTCGCAGGCAAGGGTGTCGATGACCTCGGCGAGTTGATCGGCATCGCCGCCGATAACGCATTCGGCGGGCGTGTTGACGATCAACAGACGGGTGTGGGGGTGTGATTTCACTATTTCGGCCGCTTTGTCGGCGGGTACGTTGACCACGGCGACTTTCCAGGTAAACCGTTCTCCTGCGGGAATCTGCCAGGCTTGGCGCAGGCTGCTGCAGGGGCCGGAGAGTTCATGCTTGAAAAGGGGAGACCTCAGCATGCGGGAAAGCATGCGTTCGCGGTCTTTCCACGCGCGGGAAGCAAAAAGGCCGGCGGACTCACCCAGGCTGTAACCGATGATCGCTTCCGGGTCGATGCCGAAGCGCTTTACGAGGTCGAACATGACGCTGCCGTGCATCACCTGCCCGAAGATGGTGTGGAGCGGATCGGACAGAACCTGCTGCAAAGCTTCTTTTTGCCAGCCTGCGTGCCAGGAGGTGCGGAAGGGGACGAAGGCCCAGGGGGCGAACTGTGATTGCAGGCGATCCGTGTCGTTGTCCATTTGGCGAATGATTTCCGGCCACTGTACGGCAACATCACATCCCATGCCCAGATAATGGTTGCCCGATCCCGGAAAAACAACGGCCAGTTTTCCGGCGGTCCCGAGGGGCCGTGCCGCATAACTCACCCGGGTGTGCCTGCCGGCCGTTTCGCCGTTGCCCGACGCGATCTGATGCCGGGCAATGTCAAGAAGCCGCTCCCGGTCGTCGGACGGCCGCATGAGAACGGAGACTGCCAGCTTTTTACGCCGGTCGAGTCCCTTTTGGCGGTACCAGCGATAAGCCGCCTTTTCCAACCGGGCGTCGGCAGCGGTGTGTTTCCGGATGTGACGGCGGAGGTCGTCCAGGCCGGACAACAGCTCGTGGGGGGTGTCGGCCTCCACGGTAAAAAGTCCGAAATCACGCACGCCGAGGGGGCGCAGCCGTTCAACGGCGGCCCTGTCGGATGTCCGGGCCAGCGGTTTGCGGTCCTCTTCATCAGACGCCATCAACAGGTGGGCGCAAAGGCCGTCGCCGGTCATGGCGGCGACACAGGCCTGTACGGGCCCCTCCACACGGTTGCCGAGCCAGGGATGCGGTTGTTGTGGAAGGTGAAATGCGTCGGTATTCCAGATATTCTTCGCCGGCTGAGTGAAATTGGTCAAAGGCGGGGTGAGCCGATGATAGATGCACAAGGCCGTTTTGACCACCGATGCGAGCGAGGACGCGGCACCGGTATGCCCCACGACCGCCTTGGCCGATCCGACCGCACAGTTGTGCAGACGATCGGCAAAATAGATGTTCAGAGCTTCCGCTTCCAGGCTGTCTTCCGCAATGATGCCGCTGCCATGGGTTTCCATCATCTGGATGCTTTCGGGAGCTGCCCCCGCATCGTCAAAGCACCTTTCAAGCGACCGTATGTAAACACCCGGTTCCATGGCCGTGTCGATACCGCCGCCGGTAGCGCATCCCGTCCCCCGGATGACGGCATAAACGCGACGGCCGTCCCTCCGGGCCCGGTCGAGGCGTTGCAGTACAACAGCGGCGGCGCCTTCACCGGGAAGCGTTCCGTCGGCCTGGCGATCGAAGGGGCGCACGATGTGTTGCCGGCTGTAGGTGTCGACATCGTTTAAGAGCAATTGGCGCACATCCCCGGCCATGTCAACGGCCCCGACCAGAACGGTATCCAATTCATTCTGCCGGAGCGCCTTGACGGCCAGATCGATGGCTATCCATCCCGAGGCTTCTTCAGCGGAAACGACCAGGCTGGGCCCTCCGAACAGAAAAGCCTTGGCGACACGGCTGGCGATGATGCCGGTAAGGGCTCCCTGGGTCCGATTGCTGGTCAGCGGCGGCCCCAGGGCATTCTGCAACCGATCCAGCCATGCGCGCATATCCGCAGCTGAAAGGTTGAGCCGGTGGGCGCTGTTCCAGGTTCGTATTTTTTCAGTCAGCATCCACCGGAGGTGAAAGTCTGTGGCCTCGAAATCGAAACCGGTTCCGATGACCACCCCCGCGTTTTCACGTTTTTCCCTGAGGGGCAGGCCGGCATCCCGCATGGCTCCCGCAGCGGTTTTAAGCGCCAGAAGGTGCTGTGGAATGATATCCGGTATGTCGTGGGGAGGGATGTTGAACATGCCGGGATCCCAGTCGAATGCATCCATGTAGGCCCCCGGGAGGTCGTTCGTACCCAGTTGCAGCCGCACAACCTTTTCCGTACCCCGCCATCTTTTTGGGGGGCGCTCACACAGGGCTGCGCTGCCGTTGAAAACAGCTTCCTGAAAGGCCCGCAGGGAGTTCAAGCCTCCGAAGCAGGCGTCCATTCCGACAATGGCGATGGGGGCTTGGTTTCGATTGCCGCTCACCCGCACAAAGGCGGCGCTCTCTTTCTTTGCGGAAGGGGTGGTATGGTTCCCTGAATCGGCTGGCGACTTGCCTGAACCGGGCGGGTCGCTCCGGTACTCCTCGAGCAGAAGGTGGGCGTTGATACCGCCGAATCCAAAAGCGTTGACCCCGGCTCTCAGGGGGGCGCCGGTGCGAACCGGCTCCCACCGTTCAGGCGCCGCCGGCACCCTGAACGGGCTTTCGGGCAACGGGTTGTTCGGCGGCGGGGCTTCGAAATTGAGGGTGGGGGGGATGGTTCTGTTGTGCATGCCCAGCAGCGTTTTGATCACGCCGGCGGCACCGGCGGCTGTCAGCATGTGCCCCACCATCGATTTGACCGAACCGATGGCGCACTGACCTTCGTTCCAGCCGTCATCACCCCACAGATCAACCAGGCTTTTGATTTCTGTCAGGTCGCCGATAGGCGTGCCCGCACCGTGGCACTCGATGTAATTCACATCCGATGGCCGCCAGCCAGCTAACCGATAGGCCGAGCGCAAGGCCCGGACCTGGCCTTCGCTGGCCGGTGATAGGAGGCTTCCACCCATGTCGTTGGAAAGCCCGATTCCCTTAATCAGGGCATGGATGGTGTCGTTGTCGCGCAACGCATCATCGAGGCGTTTGAGCACGAATATCCCGGCGCCTTCTCCCACCACCAGGCCGTCGGCTTTTTTATCGAAAGGAGCGCATATTCCTGACTTGGAAAGGGCCTGCAATTGGGAAAAGCCCACCTGGGTGTAAAGGCAGTCCGGACGGGAGACACCACCCACAAGCATGGCGTCCTTGCGGAGGCTGGTCAGTTCATCGCAGGCCAACTTCAGCGCCACCAGGGACGAGGCACAGGCTGCATCCAGCGTGAAACTGCCTCCGCCCAGGCCCAACGCCTTTGCAAGGATGGCAGCGGGCAGAGCGGTAACCCGGCCGGAAAGGGCTTCCCTACGGCCGATTAAAGCATCACCTGGGTCTTTCGATGGGTCCGGAAAAAGCCTGCTCTCAAACGAACCGCCCATGATTTTATCGGCCAGGCGCGATGCACCGTCGGTGGGCAGGGCGATGGCCGCCAGGATGGTTCCCACGCGCGCACGGTCCGTGGCAGTGGTTTCACAGCTATGAAACGCCTTGCGCCCGGTGTGCAGTACCACCTGGTAGAGCGGGTCCAGGGATCGAATCAGCTCCTCGTCGATGTTCAGTCCCTGAAAATTGAATGGCACGTCGTTCAACAGTGCGGCGGAAGTTGAATAGGCTTTGTCAGGGCAGGGCGCGGCGCTGACCATGGCATCCGGGTCGATGCGCCAGCGATTTTTTCCAGCAGGGGCAAAGGCGCTGACGCCATTGACCATATTGCTCCACAACGTGTCCAAATCATTCGCTTTGGGGAACAGTCCGGCCATCCCGACAATGGCGATATCCGTGCTTTTTATTGCCACGCTGTTGTGATCCTCTCGCACCGAAGCCTAAACTTGGATGAAAACGACACCATAGCATAAGTCCTAAATTGACCACTCGAAACAGGTTATTTTGAAAAATTTTTTTATACGCGAGCGCGTATGGCAAGGCAAGGTTTTTCGAGTGTCCGCAAGCAGGAGAAAAGATATCCCCTTTTTCCACCCGATGCCATATTACCTAAAACATATCCGTAATAAGGTCGCAATCAAGCAGGATTGACCTTTTCCATTTTTCTGTCATTCTCATGCTGCATGCCGGCCGGCGGCACTGGAAAAGAGAAGGAAGATGGATTAATCGTTAACAAAATCGAAAGGGGGTTCAACATGTACGAGATGAAAAAGTCGATAGCTTTATTGTTGGCGATGGCGATGGTCATTGTGTTTGCATCCGGGGCGGTTGCGGAATCCGGAAATAAAATCAACATCAACACCGCTACGGTTGATGAGCTGGTTCAACTGGACCGCGTCGGGCCCAAATATGCCGAGCGGATTGTGGCCTACCGCACTGAAAACGGTCCCTTCAAGTCACCGGAGGAGATCATGCTGGTTGCCGGCATCGGGGAAAAAACCTTCGAAGCCAACAAGGACAGAATCGTCGTCAAATAGGTTAAAATACCCCCGCACGAAAATGCGGGGGATTTTATGGCCGAATGAGAAATCAAAGGGTAAAAATGGAATATATCTACGAGAGACTCGAGGCCTGGCAACATTCGGTTGAATTTGCAAATCATGTGATCGGCCTCCTGGGGGAGGGAACAACGGGCAGGGAAAAAACGGATATCATCGAGCGTGCCGAAGCGAGCTCGGCCAATATAGCTGTGACCATTGCCCGCGCCAAATGTTCGATAACAAAAGATGACGCCATAAAGCAGCTTTACCTGTCCAGACGTTCGCTCTACGAAACCATGACGTTGCTTGAAATCTTCAGAAGGGTCGGTTGGATATCGAACGACCAGTTTGCGGGTGTCAAAATCGGAAGCCGGAAAATCGCATCCTCGCTGGTCACCATGATGCGATTAATCGGCGAGCCTTTGCGGAAAGGGGGATAAAAATGGAGTTTGCATATGAAAAGCTGGACGTGTGGAAAAGGGCGGTTGATTTCGGAATGAAGGTGATAGCCATGGCCGTTGAAAAAACCGAAGACAGAAAGGCGGCGGCTGTTATCCAGGCCGCCTGGAAAAGCGCCCTGCATTCTTCCACGGCGATCGCCAAGGGCAAGGGCTACACATCCAAAAATGATTTTGCCCAGCACCTCTATCTTTCCAGGGGGTCGGTATATGAAACCATGACCCTTTTGAAAATACTCAAAAGGAAGCAGGTGATTTCCGGCGAGCAATACACCGAATTCGAAAAAATGGGAAACCAGGTGGTCGCCATGGTGAGCGGGCTTGTTCGGTCGCTTTTCGCAATCGATGAGAAAAAGAGGGGGCCAAAGGAATAATTAGAAAAAGGCAGAAGGTTTACAAGCAGCTCACTTGACCAGCCGCCTCCTTGGCGGTATGATTCATTGGTCATACCACCAAGGAGGCTAAACATGAATACAATCAAGATTGCCATTACCGTTCCTAAGGATTTGATCATGGTTATTGATTCGTTAAGCCGGGAAAAGGGTGTTTCGCGAAGCAAATTCATCGCGGATATACTGAAAGAGAAGATATCCAAAGATGAAAATGACAAAATCAAATCCATCTATGACCGCGTTTTTTCCGATGAATCCATTGCCGAAGAGCAGCTTGCCGCTGCCAGAGAGTTTGAATCTTCAGGGAAAGAAGACGGGCAACAATGGTAATCCGTAATGGTTCAATATACTGGGTTGATTTTTCGCCTGGAAAAGGATCCGAGCCAAAAGGGAAAAGGCCCGTCCTCGTTATTCAGAACGACGTGTTGAATGACAGTAAACTGAATACGGTTGTTGTTATTGGCATTACGTCGACCATGAAATTTGGTGAACTTCCGGGCAATGTGGTCCTCAAAAAGGGGGAAGCGAATCTGCCTAAAAAATGCGTCATCAACATCACCCAGATAAAATCGGTTGATAAGACAAGCATCAAGGGAAAAATTGGCAGCCTTTCAAACAAGAAACTGTCAGCCGTTTATGCCGGTTTGAAGCTTGTTCTGAACATAGAACCGCATTTGCTCAAAATATAATTACCAGGAATGAAAATTATAGCCGACGACAGGGAAAGGTCATCGGGCATCATCGATTTGCTCGAAGAATCCGGCATCGATGTAAGGGTAAAACGACTTTCATGTTGCGATTATGTGATAAATGATGAGATTCACATCGAACGCAAGACCGGCAGGGACTTTCTGGTATCCATCATGGACGGCCGCTTGTTTCGCCAGGCCGGTGTGATGAAAAAGCGCGTCAATCGTCCGATCTTCCTGGTCGAAGGCAATCCTTTCAACCAAGCCATGAATCTTTCCGAAGAATCGATCAGAGGCGCTATCCTTTCCCTGCAGGTGATATGGTACCTGCCGGTTCTATTTTCAAAAAACAGCAAAGAAACATGCAACATATTAAAATTTATCGGTAAAAAAACGCAAATCCAAGGTGAACTACTGACCCTGCGGCATGGTTATCGCCCCAGGAAACTAATCACGCGGCAGCTGTATATCCTTCAAGGGCTGCCTCATGTTGGACCTGTGCTGGCAAAACGGATGTTAGAGCATTTCGGCAGCGTAAGGAATGTCTTTCGGGCGATGGCAGAGGAACTGGAATGTATCGAAGGAATCGGTGCCATAAAAGCTAAAAAAATATGCAATATTATCGATGCGTAAAGGTTGTATACGGGCCGACCGGAACCGTTCTTTTCTTCATTTTAAGTTGAAAACGGTTAGTATAAGTCAGTATTAGTGACGAAGTCACGTTCACAAATAAAATCGCCCTCCAATCATTTGATTGGAGGGCGATTTTATTTGATTTTGTTTGACAAGACACTCAAAATATGTTCAGAAAGTGAACGTTTTATCCCAGCGGTGGCAAAAATGCCTTTCCAAAGCCCACCACTAACACTATTTACAATGATATCAGTGGGAACGCCGATCTATCGCCCGGAAACCCACCAGGCGGAGCTATTTTCATACAGGCGTTATTAGTCGCTCTTTTTTGCTCAAGACCCAATGAACGAAGCGATCTTCTAAATAATTTTCTATCAATCCTGTAAATCCTGTCTAAATAGAAAAGGATCTACCATGCAATTCATCGACCTGCCGGCACAGCAGAAACGCATTCGTAAACAGCTCGAAAAAAACATCCTGGCGGTTCTCGATCACGGCCGGTACGTCATGGGACCGGAAATTGCCGAAATCGAAAAACGCCTGGGCGAATATGTGGGCGTCAAGCATGCCATCGGCTGTGCGTCCGGCACGGATGCGCTGCTCATGGCCCTGATGGCACACCAGGTGGAGCCGGGAGATGCGATATTCACCACGCCCTTTACCTTCATCGCCACGGCCGAGGTGATCCGTCTGCTGGGTGCCACACCTGTGTTTGTCGACATCGATCCGGATACGTTCAATATCGATGCTGAGAAGCTGGAGCAAGCCATCGCAGCGGTAAATGCGAATGATTCTTCGATTCATCCGCTGCCGGCAAGCGCCGGAGAGGCGTTGAAACCGAGGGGAATTATCCCGGTGGATCTCTTCGGACTGCCGGCGGATTACGACCGCATCAACGCCGTTGCCGAAACCCACGGGCTGTTTGTCATCGAAGACGCGGCCCAGGCCTTCGGAGCCGAATACAAGGGCAGAAAAGCATGTTCTTTAGCCGAAATTGGCTGCACGTCCTTTTTTCCGGCCAAGCCCCTGGGGTGCTACGGCGACGGAGGCATGTGCTTTACTAATGACGACGCCCTGGCCGAACGCATGAACTCGGTCAAGATCCATGGCCAGGGAAGGGACAAGTACGAAAACGCCCGCATCGGCATCAACGGCCGCCTGGACAGCATGCAGGCCGCCGTCCTGAACGCCAAGTTCGACATTTTTCCGGAAGAGGTGGAATTGCGGGACCAGGCGGCAAAAGCGTACAACCAACTGATCGG
>JAJDNW010000133.1 GCA_022340465.1 Deltaproteobacteria bacterium
CATGCCCTTCAAACCGGAATGCTTCGTGATCGCCGCCGTCAGCGTCGTCTTGCCATGGTCAATGTGGCCTATCGTCCCAACATTCACGTGCGGCTTGGTACGCTCAAACTTTTCCTTTGCCATCTTCTCATCCTCCCGTTACTACTATTAAAAGGTAGATCATCACGTCTTTTTGATAACTCGGATAATGCTTAACGGTAAAAACGCTCTAACACTCGAGTTGAAAGTAGTGGAGCCCACGACCGGAATCGAACCGGTGAACCTCTTCCTTACCAAGGAAGCGCTCTACCGACTGAGCTACGTGGGCGATTCTTCTCGGATATCCGCAACGTTCTGCTAAAGGTTTCTAAACCGGCCACCTACCGTTTGTGGAGCGGGAGACGAGGCTCGAACTCGCGACATTCAGCTTGGAAGGCTGAAGCTCTACCAACTGAGCTACTCCCGCTTTTTAAGTTAACCTCCAGCAAAATTCATCAACGGAGACAACAGGGTTTCTCCAGACATGCAGTAAATTTTTGCAGGAAGAAGCCATGTAGTACGTCTCGATCCCGGGTCACATACCGCGATCTCCTACATTCAACTTTCATGATTGAATGGTGGTGGGGGGAGGATTTGAACCTCCGAAGGCGTCGCCGACAGATTTACAGTCTGTTCCCTTTGACCACTCGGGAACCCCACCAGTGCTCTCATGTGGAGCCAGCGGAGGGATTCGAACCCCCGACCCACTGATTACAAATCAGTAGCTCTGCCAGCTGAGCTACGCTGGCCCGACCCGACATAAGAATTCAAAACATCACCTTTTATCGGTGATTTTTAAAAATAGCAAGCATAAATTTCAATTATTTTCTTTTTCTAAAACAAAATACAGCGAATCAGGGGGCGATTACGTTCCCATGCGACTATTTTCGACATTTTTCCCTTATTTCCGTTGAATTTCCCCCTGCGCTGCGACAGCCCGAGGGTATCAGCGGAAAATTGCAGCATACCGCGGAAAAATTCGATAAAATATAAGTACAAAAACCGCCGGGGCAAGGGACGGATGCCACATTTTTCCCTGTAAATCGACAATCCCGCCCTGCAGGGTGCCGGTTTCGTCCGGCAGCCTGCGGAGAACCTCACCGCTGCCGGCCGACCGTGGTTATATCCTTGACAAAAAGTGGCTGTATACTATATAGGGTGTATCTGGTCGAAAACGAGCTACTATATATAGTGGCCGGTTTTATAACATCCGGTCCGATTTTGAATTGTCTTGAAGAAACACCATTCTGTGGCTAAGTACAGACACGCTGACCCAGGCTGGCAGACCGCCGTTATAAAGAAGCTGAGGCCTGAATTAGGGTGAGAATTGAATAGCCAGGCTTGGGTGGAAGGATCTGAAGTTGATCATTTACCGATATGTATTGATGTGTTTGCTGGCACTTGCGTTTGTCTGCGGGTGCTCCCACACCGCCAAACAGCCGGACGCGCAAGATGCGGAGGTCTACGGGCTGGAGCTGAACCCCGGCCAGGACACGGCGCCGGATTCCCCGGCATCCGCCGTAGGGGACCCGGAGGGCGCCACAGGCGAAACACAGTCGCCGGGGCTGTCTGAGGCACCCGACGCAACCGCTTTATCGGGGTCGACTGCAGCGGAAAAAGAAACGACCCCAGAGGCGCCGCCGAAACCGGCTCCCAATCCCCCGGCCACTTCGCAAAGCGTGAACCATTCCTTCGAGAGCAGCTGGGGGATTCACCCCAACGATCAGGACCTCGAACCGGATGACATACCGGAAGAGGCATTGGAAGATGCCGCTGCGGACGACGATGCACCTCTTGAGGAGAATGATGCGCCGGCAGACAGCGACGAATCCCAGACGGCTTCCGGCCAGTTCGAGCTTAAAAAAATGCCCCCCAATAAATCCGTGCAGACCATGCTGGACGAAGCGCTCGGTTTCTGTCAGGCGGCCCAGGAATTCTGGCAGAAGGGCGAACTTGAAAACGCCCTGGAAGCGCTCGACCAGGCCTACTCCCTCATCCTCGACATCGGCTTTCAAGACAACCCCGACCTAATCCAGCAAAAGGATGACATCCGTTTTCTGATCTCCAAGCGCATTCTGGAAATCTATGCCTCGCGCAACATCGTGGTGCAGGGCAATCACAACGCCATTCCCCTGGATATGAACAAGCATGTCCGGGAGGAATTGAAGCTTTTCACCACCGGTGTAGAAAAAAAGTTCTTCCGCCAGTCGCTTGCACGCTCGGGCCGCTACCGGCCCTACATCGTCTCCAAGCTCAAAGAGGCCGGCCTGCCCGAAGAGCTTTCCTGGCTGCCGCTGATCGAAAGCGGCTACAAGGTCAAGGCCCTTTCCAAGGCGAGAGCGCTGGGGCTCTGGCAGTTCATCCCTTCCACCGGATACAAGTTTGGGCTCAAACGAGACCAGTACATCGACGAACGCATCGACCCCATCAAATCCACGGATGCAGCCATCGCCTACCTCAAGGAGCTCCACAACATCTTCGGCGACTGGGCCACCGTACTGGCGGCATACAATTGCGGCGAAGGCCGCGTGCTCCGCGTTATCCGCAGCCAAAACATCAATTATCTCGACAATTTCTGGGATCTGTACGAGCGCCTCCCCCGGGAAACGGCCCGCTACGTACCCCGTTTCTTAGCCACCCTGCACATCATGAGCGATCCGGCCCAGTACGGCCTGGATACCGTCGTCAAACAGGAACCGCTTAAATTCGAAACTGCAGAAGTTACCCGTCAGGTTCAGGTAACGGATATCGCAAAAAAAATCGGCGTGCCCGCTCAAGAGCTCAAGGAACTCAACCCGGAACTGCGCTACAACATTCTCCCGCCGGACGCCTACGATCTGAAAGTTCCGCCGGACACTTCGGACACCCTGTTGAGCGTCATCGACGACATTCCCATTTCCCACCCGCCCAGACCGGCATACGTCTATCACCGGGTCCGGTCCGGAGAAACGCTGTCCGGCATCGCCTCGCGCTACCACACCAGCGTGAGCCGCATCATGCGGGCCAACAACCTGCGCAGTTCCCACTATATCGTCGCCGGCAAAAAGCTGAAGATACCGCAAAAGGGCACGGTCATCGTTCGGGCGACGGAACCGGTAAAAACGGCCGGCAGCAAATATTTCGTGCATGTGGTCCGCAGCGGCGACTCCCTCTGGATCATCGCCAAACGCTACGGCACCACCACCAGAAGGATACAGGAATTGAACAACCTCCGGACCACCACGCTGCAGGCCGGCCAGCGCCTGAAAATACCAGGCTATCTGAACGGCGGCACATCCGACAAGGACCTGAGCACCTACCTCGTGCGCCGCGGGGACAGCCCCTACAGAATCGCCCGGCGTCACAGCATGTCCCTGGGCGAACTGCTGCGCCTCAACGGTCTGACACCGCGCAGCAAGATATATCCGGGACAGGAACTGAGGGTCAGATAAACCATCCAATCTGAGTGTTTCAAATTTAAAGATGTAAAGGTACTCGTCCCACGGAAGATCCTTATTTTTTACTTGATGTTATCGCCGATGCCTGCTAAGAAATGATCTTCATTGAAAAAATTGAAGGAGGCGCATATGAACAAAGCTGAACTCATTGAGGCATTGAAAGATGGAAACGGACTGACCAAAGCAGAAGCGGCCAAAGTCGTGAATCTATTCTTTGAAGAGATCTCAAGTGCCCTCGAAAAAGACAACCGCGTGGAAATCAGAGGGTTCTGCAGCTTTTTTATTAAAAATTACAAGGCGTACACCGGAAGAAATCCAAAAACAGGCACTACCGTTTCCGTACAACCCAAAAAGCTCCCCTTCTTTAAATGCGGCAAGGAACTCAAGGAAAGGGTCGATCTCCAGTAGCATTGCAAGGCCGAAGAAAAGAATAGAGGCTGGAACATGTAGAACGTATAAACGGCCCGTGGCGGGTAATGCCTCCGCTACGGGCCTTTTGTTTTCCTTAACCTAAAAACTTTCCCCTGCCCCTGTAAAAGACTTGCAAACCGCCCGGTTTTGGCATAAGACCCTAAAAAATTTCGTTTCAGGACCATCCCCAAAGCCCCCGTAGCTCAGTGGATAGAGCATTGGATTCCTAATCCATGTGCCGCAAGTTCGATCCTTGCCGGGGGCACCAATAATATCAGTAAGTTATACTCATCCCCTCCTCCCATTTTATGCTAAAAATGGAAACGGGTAACCAAACGGGTAACTTTTTGCATTCGGTGACCAAACCTGCCTGCATGTTGACGGACGAATCTCACACGTATCACAGGTCTAAGGAAAGGATGATATCGTACTCTTCGTAAAATTATCGATTGCATAGAACGTAGAAACATTGTTTATGTGTAACGGCAGAACGACTTGCTTATCGGTGATATTCCGGCATGACCTTTTCGACATAATTCCCGCCGGTCATGGCGTCCACGCAAAGAAGAGCCGAGTACACGGTGGCATCCATACCGCTACCCCAGTTTTTCGCTCCATAACCGTCACCGGCAAAAAAGAGTCCTTCCATTCCTGGTTGAGTGGTGTCCGGGCGGGAGGTTCCCGGAGGCGGCCAGTCGCCGAAACCCTTGTCGGAGCAGGTCCAGATTTCCCAGAGGGTATCCTCTTTCATTTTTGGGAAAGTCTTGTGGAATATCTTCCGGCCAAGGTCGATGACCCGGTCCACCTTGGCCTTGTCCCTCAATTCGTTTTCGGTCAACGCAATCGAATATGCGATCGTGAATTTGCCTTCCGGGGCCAAGGATGGCTCAAAGTTGCTGGGCATGATGGAGATGATGTCCACGTCACCGATAAAACCTTCTTCTGCCTTGATAATGGACGGAACCAGCAGCCAGGATTTGGGATTGATTCCGGCGTCCTCGAAGAGATTGCTTTTAACACCGATGAACCCGGTCAACATGCCTACGCTGAAGAATTCGGCATCAATCTTTTTGATTAGATCCTGCGGAAATTTATTCTTAGGCAGAAATTTCCATATTTTCCGTATGGGGACTGTGCAGACCACCTGGTCGGCCTCGAACAATTGTTCTCCATCGGTGGTTTTCACAGTAACTCCGGTCACCTTGGGGCCGTCGAAAAGGATCTCTCTTACTTTGGCACCATTGATGATGGTGCCGCCGTTTTCGGTGACTTTTTCGGCCAGTCTTTCGCCGATGTAAACAAAACCCGGTTTTGGAACAATGCCGGTGGAGCCGCTGATCAGGTTCATTCCAATATCCACTGCTGTTCTCATAAAACGGATAAAGTCCCCGGCAGGAATCATGTCTGGTTCACCCATGACCATATGGATGGAGGCGACGGCTGCCAGGAACTCATACACCTTGCGGTCATTCGTACGATCATCCAACCATTGGCCAAAGGAAACCTTGTCCCATTCGGCCAAGGTTTCCGACGAAGCCATGGCCATTTCCCTCAACAGTTTTTTCGCAGTCCTGTTGGAAGCTTCAGTCATCCATCCGAAATCACCGCCCTTTTCCATGGGGAAAAGTTTGTATTCTTTAGGATCGACGACGGAAAATCCTTCATTGCCCGGCAAGGGAACTGGTTTGTCCAGGTAGTCAAGCAGAAAACCGACCCGGCCCTTGGTTCCCCAGAAAGTTGCGTGTCCTCCCGCTTCGAAGCTATACCCGTCCAACAGCTTTTCTTTCAACATGGTCTCCATATCTGGCTCAGACCTGGCAACCCAAGCATAGACTGAAGCCATCACCTTTTTAAACTTTTTATGGTCAAGAGACTTGCCGTGCAGCTTTAATGTGTCATTTTCCGCCGCAAAGGAAACCAGGCGGCCGCCCACATAATCCTCTTTTTCTAATACCAGGACCTTACACTTTTCTTCGGTGGCCAACAGGGCAGCGGCGGACAAGCCTGCCAACCCAGCGCCAATAATAACTGCATCATAATGTTCAGACATGGTACCCTCCGTGAGAATAAAAATTCTATAGCACTGTACCCAGATCTGTCAAACCCATATGGTAATCTGTGTGCAAATACTCATTAAAGGGAGGCATCAAGATGAGAAAACATGAATTGTACACAGAATATCACGATCAATTTGAATATTTCGGGAATGCTGAGATTGAACGGATCCGCATACAAGGTGAAAAGACAATCAGGCATGATTGGATAATTTTCGACACTGTCGACGAGGCAATGGAATTCTTCAACGATCGTTGTGGCGAGTTCGCAGGTTATTATGCCTGAGCTATGGTTGGCCTTTAGACTTCTCCAATAATTTTCACAGGACGGTCACCATCTCACCGGAAGTGATGAACAACATATCAGTAAAATGACACATCGATTAGCAAACCAAATTACCGGTATTTCAATACCACAGCAGTGTGTTGATTTCCT
>JAJDNW010000134.1 GCA_022340465.1 Deltaproteobacteria bacterium
GGAGATGGTGATGCCTGGTGACAACGTGACGATTACGGGAGATTTGATCACGCCCATCGCCATGGAGAAGGAGCTGCGTTTCGCGATTCGTGAGGGCGGCCGCACCGTGGGTGCCGGAGTGGTGAGCGAAATAATCGAATAGCGGCGAAGGAGTTTAGGGTGAGAATCATTATAACGCTTGCATGCGCAGAATGCAAAAGAAGGAACTATACGACGACAAAGAACAAGCGTACGACGCCTGATAAGTTGGAATTCAGCAAGTACTGCAGATTTTGTCAGAAGCATACGCTCCACAAGGAAACCAAGTAGCTGCTTTCGACACTGAAGGCAGCGTGCACTTAGACTGTCAACCAAGGATGCAGGCCAGTAGCTCTAACGGTAGAGCGTCGGACTCCAAATCCGGGTGTTGGGGGTTCGAATCCCTCCTGGCCTGCCACCCTTTTCCAGGAACCCTGGGAGGCTGGTGCCGACAATGACGCCGCCAACGGCAAGGGCTGGAAAATCGGCACCGGGGACACCGGGGATGATTGAAGCTGTTCGGAGGGGCGCCACGTTCCTTATTTATATATAAGCGATTTTCCTCTCTAGGAGAAAAATGGGACGGATACAGAAGAAAAAAACAACCGCAGCCAAAAAAAAGGGCCCGCAGAACAAGGCGGAAACCAGGGATCTGCAACAGCAGAACAGCGCGCCGCCGGCCAAGAAAACGAAGGTTGTTTCCCTGAAAAAACCTTCACCCGCTGCCAAGGCTCCGGCGGTAAATACAAAAAAGAGTTTCATCGATAAAAGCCTTCAGTTTCTCAGGGAAGTGCGGGTGGAACTGAAAAAGGTGACCTGGCCTTCAAGGAAGCAGACCATCGGTTCCACGGTCGTGGTGATCATTCTGGTCGTGATCATTTCTATCTTTCTGGGCATAGTTGATTTTGGCCTTTCGAATTTGATCCGGGCAGTCCTTCAGTAGACCTTAAGGAGCATAAAGTGGTTCACAAATGGTATATCGTCCATGTTTATTCAGGATTTGAGAACAAGGTAAAATCCGCGCTCGAGGAGCGGATCGCTTCTTCTCCCCATCCCGACAAGTTCGGGGAGGTGCTGGTGCCGACCGAGGAGATCGTCGAGCTGGTCAAGGGCAAACGCCGTACCTCTTCCCGCAAGTTTTACCCGGGATACATCCTGATTAAAATGTTTCTGGACGATGAGACCTGGCACATCGTCAACGACACATCCAAGGTCAGTGGATTTTTGGGGGGCAGGGAAAAGCCGACGCCCATTTCCGACGAAGAGGCCGACCAGATCATCAACCGCATGGAGGCCGGCAAAGAAAAACCCCAGCCTAAATATTATTTCGAGGCGGGTGACGATATTCGTGTCATCGACGGACCGTTTACCAATTTCAACGGCACCGTGGAAGAAGTCAATCCGGAAAAAGGTAAAATAAAGGTCCTTGTGAGTATCTTCGGGCGTTCCACCCCAGTAGAACTTGAATTCGTGCAGGTACAGAAAATATAGGAGTGAGATAAAAAAATGGCTAAAAAGGTAATGGCTCAGATTAAACTTCAGGTTGAAGCCGGCAAGGCCAACCCGTCCCCACCCATCGGACCGGCTCTGGGACAGCACGGTGTCAATATAATGGATTTCTGCAAGGCGTTCAATGCGAGAACGGCCAATGAGGACGGAATGATCATACCGGTGGTGATTACCGTATTTCAGGACAGAACCTTCAAATTTATCACCAAGACGCCGCCGGCAGCCGTCCTCCTCAAAAAGGCGGCCAAGGTCGCCAAGGGTGCCGGTGACCCCAAACGCGACCGTGTGGGAAAAGTGACGCGGACCCAGGTAGAGGAGATCGCCAAGCTGAAAATGGTCGACTTGAACGCCAACGATCTGGATGCGGCCTGCAAGATCATTGCCGGCACCGCCAGAAGCATGGGGATAGACGTCGAACGATAATCTTGTAAACAGGGAGTGAGTAAATAAAATGCCGAAGCGTGGTAAAAAATACCTAGAGGTCATTAAGCGTCTAGGGCAGGAAAAACAAAGCGTCAGCGACGCGGTCCAGGTGGCAATCGATTCGTCTTTTGCCAAGTTCGACGAAACCGTGGATGTGGCGGTTCGTCTCGGTGTCGATCCCAGGCACGCAGACCAGATGGTCCGGGGGTCGGTTGTGTTGCCGAATGGCATTGGAAAGGAAGTCAAAGTTCTGGTGTTCGCCAAAGGCGAAAAGGAATCGGAGGCCCAGGAAGCCGGTGCCGACTTCGTGGGCAACGACGAACTGATCGAAAAGATCAAGGGTGGCTGGTTCGGTTTCGACAAGACCGTGGCGACCCCCGACATCATGGGTTCCGTGGGAAAGATCGGCAAGCTTCTCGGTCCGCGCGGGCTGATGCCCAACGCTAAAACGGGCACGGTCACCTTCGACGTGGCCCGGGCCGTCAACGAACTCAAAGCGGGCAAAATAGATTTCCGTGTCGAAAAAGCGGGCATCGTGCACGCGCCCATGGGCAAGGTGAGCTTCGGCGCCGAGAAAATTATGCAGAATGTGGCCGCCTTCCTGGACACCATCATGCGCCTGAAACCGACATCCAGCAAAGGCACCTACCTGAAAACAATGGCAATTTCCACGACGATGGGCCCCGGGATCAAAATCGACACATCTTCGATAAAGGACCTCGCCAAATAGCAGCCTCGAATTTGAACGCGGCTGCTCACAGCGTTCGGGAAACGATCGGTCCGGAATCAACGTCGGTGCAACATACAGACAAACGGAAGAGCTGGAAATAAATCGCAACCAAGAAAAAAAACCTGTCGAAGACCGCAGGTGTGCCCCAGGGGCGCCTAAAAGGATTTAGCCTGCCTGCCGAGATAGTTTATTGGATCATGATCTTCGGGTGAACGGCCACGGATCCGCTTCCCATGGATCGACAATAATTGTCTCCTCCGGTTTTTTTCAATCATCAGGGAAGGAGGTGTTAGTCAGCTTGAATTTAGAAGACAAAAAAAGAATTGCCGCGGATCTGCGGGAACGGTTCGAAAAGTCCAAGATCATCATCGTGACGGACTACAAGGGCCTCAACGTGACCAGCATCAACGCATTGCGGCGCAAATTGCGCGAGGCGGAAGTCGAGTTCAAGGTGGTCAAGAATTCTCTGCTCATCAGGGCCGCCGAGGAAACGGATGTGGATTTGATCAAAGCGCATTTCAAGGGACCCAGTGCGGTCGCCATCAGCTACGAAGACCCCGTGGCTCCAGCCAAGGTGCTGACGGAGTTCGCGGTTGAATTCAAGGCGCTGGAGATCAAAGGCGGTGTCATGGGGGACAAGGTGCTCGACCTGAGCGCCATAAAGGCCCTCGCGGACCTACCGTCCCGCGAAGTGTTGCTTGGGCAGGTTTTGTCCGCCATGAACGGTGTTCCCACCGCTCTGGTGCGCGCGTTGAACGACAACGTCGCCAAGCTCATGAATGTCCTGACGGCAATCAAAGACCAGAAAGAAGCTGCTTAATAGGCAAAATAAAATTAAAATCATATAGTTATCTATACTGGAGGAAAAAGAAAAATGGCCGAGATTACGAAAGAAGATGTCATTGAATTTATTGCTAACATGTCTGTGCTGGATCTCTCCGAACTCGTCAAGGAGTTGGAAGAGAAATTCGGTGTTTCCGCGGCGGCTCCGGTCGCCATGATGGCGGCCGCTCCGGGCGACGCCGGTGCCGGTGCAGCGGCGGAAGAGAAGACCGAGTTCGATGTGATCCTGACCTCTCCGGGCGACAAGAAGATCCAGGTGATCAAGGAAGTTCGG
The DNA here is from genome assembly GCA_022340465.1 of Deltaproteobacteria bacterium. Classification (NCBI taxonomy): domain Bacteria; kingdom Pseudomonadati; phylum Myxococcota; class Myxococcia; species Deltaproteobacteria bacterium. The sequence continues at coordinate 3,798 of JAJDNW010000134.1, forward strand.
GCCATCACCGGCCTTGGCCTTAAAGACGCCAAGGCGCTCGTCGACGAAGCCCCCAAACCGATAAAAGAGGGCATCGCCAAAGAGGAAGCAGAAAAGGTTGCCGCGCAGCTCGAGGAAGCAGGCGCTCAGGTCGAGTTGAAATAAGACTGCCGGTCAACAATCCGACAGGCCTGTGGAACCGCCAGCGTCCGGCTTATGAAAGCAGGCGGGCGGTTCCACAGGCGTCGTTGTCATTTGGACAGTTTGTAAATTCCAAAATAACCCGGGCTCCGGCACAAACAATGTCAAATGGTTCAGTACCGAAATTATCAAAAGACAAGCGCCCACCTGTTAACGACAAGACTCGCCTGTTTTGAACCGGGATTGCGCGTGTACTCCCTGAAGTCGGTTTCAGGGTAGGCGGGCAAAACAGACCCATTCCCTGGGGGGTGTGATCAATAGTGAAAATCCGGTGCTTTCGATCTTTTCGGGGTTGGGCCGTTTAGAATTTGAAATTTAGCGTCGTTTAAAAAAAACAGTTTTCACATCGGGAGCTTTCAACGAACCAACCGCTGTGAAAGCGACACAAGCAATTGGAGATGCCATGTCGAAAAGACCTTCGGCTGTCAAGCGTATCAGGAAAAATTTTGGCAAGATTCGTAAGATCGTGGAAATTCCCGACCTCATCGGTATGCAGCGAGAGTCGTTCACCCGTTTTCTACAGATGGATGTCCCGCCGGAAAACCGGCAGGAGGTCGGGTTGCAGGCGGTATTCAAATCCGTGTTCCCCATCAAGGATTTCACAGGCAGCGCTTCGCTGGAGTTCGTTTCTTATCGATTTGCCGAAATCAAGCACAGTGAGGAAGAGTGCGTCCAGCGGGGGATGACGTACGAACTTCCGGTCCGCATTACGGTGCGTCTCGTGGTATACGAGATCGACAAGGAAACGGGCGTATCCAACATACGCGACATCAAGGAGCAGGAAATCTATTTCGGCACCATTCCCCTGATGACGGAAAAGGGCACCTTCATCATCAACGGTACCGAGCGTGTCGTCGTCAGCCAGCTGCACCGGTCTTCCGGCGTTTTTTTCGACCACGACAAAGGCAAGACCCATTCCAGCGGCAAAATCGTCTACAGCTCCAGGATCATTCCGGTCAGAGGATCCTGGATCGACATGGAGATCGACCCCAAGGACATCGTCTACATCCGCATCGACCGGCGGCGGAAGTTTCCCATAACGATATTGTTCAAGTCGTTCGGCTACTCGACCGAGGACATCCTTGCATACTTTTACCGGATGGACAGGATCGTCGTCAAGGGCGGTCAGGCTTTCAAGGTATTTGATCCCGAACTCCTCAAGGGGCAGCGGGCCAGCATGGACGTCAAGGATCCGGAAACGGGCGAGGTCGCAGTAAAAAAGGGCCGCATGTTTACCAAACGCGCCCTCAAACAGCTGAGTGCCGGCTCGCTGGAGTTGATCCCGGTTGGGGCCGAAGAACTGGAAGACAGGGTTTCCGCCCGCACCATCGTGGACCCCGAGAGCGGTGACGTAATCGTACCCGCCAACGGCATCGTCGGTGAGGAGGTATTTGAACGCCTCCAGGCTGCGGGCATCGGCGCTTTCGACCTTTTGCACATCGACGGTGTGTTCAGCAGCGATTCCATCCATAAGACCCTGATCCTGGACAAGGTCGAAAAGAAGGAAGAAGCCCTGGTTGAGATTTACCGGCGCCTCAGGCCCGGCAACCCGGCCACCCCCGACGTGGCCCAGGATTTTGTGGACCATCTCTTTTTCAAGTCCTCCTACTACGATCTTTCCAGTGTGGGCAGGCTGAAGCTCAACCTGAGGCTGGGCGTGGACACGCCGGTTCAGCTGCGGACATTGAGAAGGGAGGACATCCTCCTGACGGCCAAGACACTGCTGCTCCTCAGGGACACCCAGGGGGTCGTGGATGACATCGACCACCTCGGCAACCGCCGCGTCCGGGCCGTGGGAGAACTTCTGGAAAACCAGTACCGCATCGGATTGGTGCGGATGGAGCGTGCCATCAAGGAGCGTATGAGCCTGCAGGAGGTCGATGCCCTGATGCCGCACGACCTGGTCAACCCGAAGCCCGTGTCGGCCGTGGTCAAGGAATTTTTCGGCACCAGCCAGCTGAGCCAGTTCATGGATCAGACCAACCCCCTGTCGGAGACCACCCACAAGCGGCGACTGAGCGCCCTGGGACCCGGCGGCCTCACACGCGAACGGGCCGGGTTCGAGGTGCGGGACGTACATCCCTCCCACTACGGCAGAATCTGTCCCATCGAAACGCCGGAAGGGCCGAACATCGGTCTCATCGTCTCGCTGAGCACGTATGCCAGGGTAAACGATTACGGCTTCATCGAAACCCCGTACAGGGTGGTGGAGAATGCCAGGGTATCCAAGGACGTCAAATTCTTGAGCGCCTTCGAGGAGAAGGATCACCCGATCGCCCAGGCCAATGCCCCCATCGATGAAGAAGGGGAATACCTCAATCAACTGGTTACCTCCCGTGTGGAGGGCGAGTTCATGATGGTGGATCGGGAAAAGATCGAGCTGATGGACATTTCGCCCAATCAGCTGGTGAGTGTGAGCGCTTCGCTGATACCGTTTTTGGAAAACGACGACGCCAACAGGGCGTTGATGGGCTCCAACATGCAGCGGCAGGCGGTGCCGCTGATTACCAGCGACGCCCCCCTGGTGGGGACCGGCATCGAAGGCGTGGTGGCCAGGGACTCCGGGGTCACCATTGTGGCTCACCGCGACGGCGAGGTGGTGGACGTGGATGCCTCGCGCATTGTCCTGCGCCACGAGCAGACGGACGGTGAGTTCGAAAAGCCCGTCACCATTTACAACCTTTCCAAATTCATCCGTTCCAACCAGAACACCTGTTTCAACCACAGACCCACTGTCAGGAAGGGGCAGATGGTCAAGGCCGGTGAAATCATCGCCGACGGGCCCGCCACGGACAAGGGGGAACTGGCGCTGGGAAAAAATGTCACCGTGGCATTCATGCCCTGGGGCGGGTACAACTTCGAAGACTCCATTCTGGTGAGCGAACGTCTGGTGCGCGACGGCATATACACCTCCGTGCACATCGAAGAGTTCGAGGTCGTGTCCAGGGACACGAAGCTCGGCAAGGAGGAGATCACCCGCGACATCCCCAACGTCGGAGAGGAAGCGCTCAGGAACCTCGACGAGAGCGGCATCATTCGTCTGGGCGCCGAGGTCACCCAGGGCGACATTCTGGTGGGTAAAATTACGCCCAAGGGAGAGACCCAGCTTTCACCCGAAGAGAAACTGCTGCGCGCCATTTTCGGTGAAAAGGCCGGCGATGTGAAAGACACCTCGCTGAGGGTGCCGCCGGGTGTGGACGGGACGGTAATCGACGCCAAGGTTTTTTCGCGCCGGGGAACGGAAAAGGATGAGCGCACCCAGGAAATAGAGAACCTGGAAATTTCTTCCATGGAAAAGGATCGCGACGACAAGTTGGCCGTCACGAAGCAGATCATTCTCGAGCGCCTCGAAAAGGTCCTGATCGGACAGACCCTGACCGCGCCGTTGAAAAAAAACAAGAAGGTTCTTATCCCCAAGGGAAAGAAAATCGACAAGGACATGCTGGATGCCGTTTCCATCGCCCAGATCGAGGGGATGGTGCTGAGCGACGAAGCCCTTACGGAAGCGGTTCACGATCTTCTGGAGGTGTACCGCAGCGAGTGCGACAGGGTCAGGGCGGAGTTCGAGCAGACCATTGCCCGTTATGAAAAGGGGGATGAACTGCCTCCCGGCGTCATCAAGATGGTCAAGGTGTACGTGGCCATGAAACGCAAGCTTTCCGTAGGCGATAAAATGGCCGGGCGCCACGGCAACAAGGGCGTGGTTTCCAGGATACTTCCCGTGGAGGACATGCCCTATTTCGAGGACGGCAACCCGGTGGACATGGTGCTCAACCCGCTGGGCGTTCCCTCGCGTATGAACGTGGGCCAGATCCTGGAGATTCACCTCGGCAGAGCCGCCAAGGGCCTGGGGGATCAGTTGAACCGCATGCTTGAGGAACAAAAGCTCGACGACATTCGCGACAAGATGAAGCGCATATTCCAGAACGCCGCCGATTTGGAGGTCATCGAGAGCCTCGACGACGAGGAGCTTTTGGAATTCGCCGACAATTACCGCAACGGCGTGCACATGGCCACACCCGTGTTCGATGGGGCCAAGGAGGACGAGATCAAGGCCCTTCTCACGGAGGCCGGACTTTCGGCGACCGCCCAGACATCCTTGTACGACGGCCACACGGGCGAGGCTTTCAAAGAGAAGATCACCGTGGGCACCATGTACATGCTCAAACTGCATCATCTGGTCGACGACAAGATCCATGCACGCTCCATCGGCCCCTATTCGCTGGTGACGCAGCAGCCCCTGGGCGGAAAGGCCCAGTTCGGCGGCCAGCGCCTCGGTGAAATGGAGGTGTGGGCGATGGAAGCGTACGGTGCGGCCCACGCGCTGCAGGAGTTTCTGACCGTCAAATCGGACGACATGGCCGGCAGGACCCGCATGTACGAGAAGATCGTCAAGGGGCAGAACGTCCTCGAACCGGGCATACCCGAGTCCTTCAAGGTTCTGACCAAGGAGCTGCAGAGCCTGGGCCTGGATGTGAACCTGATAGAAGAATAAGAGCCGTTTTACGTTTTAGGTGTTACGTTTTAAGTGAGCATTTGGTGAATGGCAACGGGAAAGTCGACCAGTTGAAAACAGAGTTTTTTGGAGCCTTGCTCATCCAAAGACCGCCTAACACCTAAAACGTAAAACGAATTCAAAGGGACATAAAAACCTTAAAAAAGGTAGATATACATGGAGACATTATACGATTTCTTCGCAAAACCCAAGGATCCAAAACTGTATCAGGGTGTCAGGATATCGCTGGCATCGTCGGAACAGATTCGGCAGTGGTCTAATGGAGAAATAAAAAAGCCTGAAACGATCAACTACCGGACGTTCAAGCCCGAGAGGGACGGGCTTTTCTGCGCCAAAATTTTCGGGCCCACCAAGGATTACGAGTGCAACTGCGGCAAGTACAAGCGCATGAAGCACAGGGGGGTCATCTGTGAGAAGTGCGGTGTGGAAGTGATCCAGTCCAAGGTGCGACGCGAGCGCATGGCGCACATCGAACTGGCAACCCCTGTCTCGCATATATGGTTCCTGAAAAGCCTTCCCAGCAAGATAGGCAACCTGCTGGACCTGACCTTGAAGAGCATGGAAAAGGTGCTCTACTTCGATTGCTATATCGTCACCGACCCCAAAGACACGGGCCTGAGCAAATGCCAGCTGCTGACCGATGAAAAGTACCGCGAGGCGCGGGAAATTTATGGGGACGGTTTCGAGGCCGGCATCGGCGCGGAGGCCGTCAAGGAGCTCCTGGAGGAGATCAATCTCGATGAGCTCTACGACCAGTTGAGGGAAGATATCCGGGCGACCAACTCCATTGCCAAACGCCAGAAACTCTCTAAGCGGCTCAAGATTGTGGACGCTTTCCGCAAATCGGGCGTGAACCCCGCTTGGATGATCATGGATGTCATCCCGGTTCTGCCGCCGGATCTTCGACCGCTGGTGCCGCTGGAGGGCGGGCGTTTTGCCACGTCGGACCTCAACGATCTTTACCGGCGCGTCATAAACCGCAACAACCGTCTGAAACGGCTTGTGGATCTGAAAGCGCCCGACATCATCGTGCGCAACGAAAAGCGCATGCTGCAGGAGTCGGTGGACGTGCTGTTCGACAACGGGCGCCACGGCAGGGTGATCACGGGTACGAACAAGCGGCCGCTCAAGTCCCTGAGCGACACCCTCAAGGGCAAGCAGGGCCGTTTCCGCCAGAATCTTTTGGGGAAACGCGTGGACTATTCCGGCCGTACGGTTATCTCCGTGGGCCCGGACCTGCGTCTGCACCAGTGCGGTCTGCCCAAAAAGATGGGGCTCGAGCTGTTCAAACCGTTCGTTTATTACCGGCTGGAGCAAAAAGGCCTGGTGTCCACCGTCAAGAGCGCTAAAAAGATGGTGGAGCGGGAAACGCCGGAGGTCTGGGACACCCTCGACGAAGTCGTCAAGGAGTACCCGGTCATGCTCAACCGGGCCCCAACCCTGCACCGGCTCGGCATTCAGGCTTTCGAGCCCATTCTGATCGAGGGCAAGGCCATTCAGCTGCACCCCCTGGTCTGTACGGCGTTCAATGCCGACTTCGACGGTGACCAGATGGCCGTGCACGTGCCGCTCTCGGTGGAATCCCAGATCGAGGCGCGGGTGCTCATGCTTTCCAGCAACAACATTCTTTCGCCCGCCAACGGCAGTCCGATCATCGTTCCCAGCCAGGATATCGTCCTGGGGATCTACTACATGACCCGCGCTGTGGACGGCCTCAAGGGCGAGGGGCAGCTTTTTGCAAACCCGGAGGAGGTTCGCTCCGCCTACGACTCGCGGTCCATCGACCTGCACGCCAGAATCACCGTCCGGATCAACAACGAGCGCGTGGAGACCACCGTGGGCCGCATCCTGCTCTGGGAGAGCATGCCGCGGGAGGAGATTCTGAAAATCAGGCACATCATGGTCTCCAGCGAGGATGCAGCCAGGGCGGTCACCGAAAGGCTGAACGCCGGTGAATCGTTCACCACGCTCGTCAAGGAATACTCGGAAAGTCCGGACAGGGAACTGGACGGCAGGATCGGACGGCTGAAGAAGGAAGAGGTAAAGAACATCTTCAAAATCGAGGCCAAGGACGCCGACGAAATTTTCGAGCTGAAGGCAGGAACATGGAGCCGCATCATCATGGGCGACGACCTTTCCTACCACATTTTCATGGTTACCGACCGCAAACCGGAAATTTCCTTCGACAACGTCAACAAGGTGATGGACAAAAACGCGCTCAGGGGGCTGGTGGACTACGCCTATCGCAACCTGGGACCCAAGGCGACCGTCATTCTGGCGGACCGGTTGAAGGATATCGGCTACAAGTATTCGACCAAGGGCGGTTTGTCCATTTCCATAGACGCCATGATCATCCCCCAGAAAAAGTGGGACATTCTCAACGACGCTGAAAAACGGGTTTCGGAAATTGGAAGGCAGTACACCGAAGGGCTGATCACCCAGGGTGAAAAGTACAACAAGGTGGTGGACATCTGGGCCAAGGCCACGGATGACGTCGCCAATGAAATGATGGATTCCATGCGGATTCGACCGGTGCTGGACGGGGACGGGCAGCCTGTCTTGACTGAAGACGGCAGGCAGATCCAGCAGGAGAGCCTGAACCCCATATACATGATGGCCGACTCGGGAGCCAGAGGCAGTAAAGATCAGATGCGCCAGCTTGCCGGTATGCGCGGCCTGATGGCAAAACCCTCCGGAGAAATTATCGAAACGCCGATTACGGCGAACTTTCGCGAGGGACTCACCGTGTTGCAGTACTTCATATCCACCCACGGTGCCCGAAAGGGTCTGGCGGACACGGCGCTGAAGACAGCCAACTCCGGATACCTGACCCGACGGTTGGCCGATGTTGCCCAGGACTGCAGCATTGTCGAGGATGACTGCGGCACCATGATGGGCGTGGAGGTCGAACCGCTGATGGAGGGTGGCGAAGTGATCCAGCGCCTCTCTGAAAGGGTGCTCGGCCGTACGGCCATGGAGGACATTGTCGATCCGTTTACCGACGAAGTGCTGGTCAAGGCCAACGAAGAGATCGACGAGGTGGCAGTGGAACGGATCGAAGATGCCGGCATCTCAAGCGCGCGCATCCGCTCGGTGCTGACCTGCAAATCCCGGTACGGTGTCTGCGCCTCCTGCTACGGCAGGGACCTTTCGCACGGTAAAATAGTCGAGAGAGGCCAGGCAGTAGGCATTCTGGCGGCCCAATCCATCGGCGAGCCCGGAACACAGCTGACCATGCGTACCTTCCACATCGGCGGCACCGCAAGCCGGCGCGTCGAACAGGCGGATATCCGTGCACGCATCGGCGGCAAGGTGAAATTCGACGATCTGAACGTCGTTCAGAACGCCGAGGGGCACTATGTGGTAATGAATCGCAGGGGCGGAGAATTCGCCATAGTGGGCGATAAGGGACGCGAGCACGAACGCTTTCCGGTTATCTACGGTGCACACATCAACGTTCGGGACGGCCAGGCCATCGAGCCCGGTGAACTTCTGGCCTCGTGGGACCCTTTCACCACGCCGATCATCACGGAGGTGGACGGGGTCGTAAAATTCGGCGACCTCATTCCCGGCAAGACCATGCAGGAGAAGGTCGACCCGGTTACCGGCAAATCGAGCCGGACCGTCATCGAATCGAAAAGCGGCGAGGAGCGGCCCCGGATTTCCATCAAGGATGAGAAGGGCAGGACGGCCAGTCTGCCGACCTCCTCCGGAAACGCAAGGTATATTCTGCCTGTCGGAGCCATCCTGATGGTGGAGGAGGGGGACGTTGTCAAGGCCGGCGACGTGCTTTCCAAACTGCCCAGGGCGACCACCAAGACCAAGGACATCACGGGTGGTCTGCCGCGGGTCGCCGAACTGTTCGAGGTGCGCAAACCCAAAGAGATATCCGTTTTGAGTGAAATCGATGGTTATGTATCGATCTCCAAGGGGACCAAAAAGGGGAAACAGAAAATTACGGTAACCCCCATGGACGTGGGCGAGAAGAAGGAGTACCTGATTCCCCGAGGTAAGCACATCAACGTTTACGAAGGGGATTACGTGCGCGCCGGCGAGCAGTTGATCGGTGGTGCATCCGTGCCGCAGGACATTCTCAACATCAAGGGCGAGGTGGCTTTGGCCCGCTACCTGGTTGACGAGGTTCAGGAGGTCTACCGCCTCCAGGGCGTACGCATTAACGACAAGCACATCGAGGTGATCGTCAGGCAAATGATGCGGCGGGTAAAGGTGCGCGAGGTGGGTGACACCGATTTCATTCTCGAAGAGCAGGTCGACAAGACCGTCTTCGAAGAGACCAACATGGCGATGATCGAAAAGGGCGGCAAACCCGCTGTGGCCGAACCGTTGATCCTGGGCATCACCAAGGCTTCGCTGAGTACGGAAAGCTTCATCTCCGCGGCTTCCTTCCAGGAAACCACCAAGGTGCTGACGGAAGCGAGCATCCATGGAGCGGTCGACCATCTGCGCGGGCTGAAGGAAAATGTGATCATGGGTCGTATCATTCCCGCCGGCACAGGGCTCTATGCCTATCGTATGGCCGAAATCGAGACCAATTGACATGCGAAATAATGGCAATTAAATTATATAAATCTCTTGACAGACACTGATAAAATGTATACATAAATGCTTTTGTGCGAACCCGCTAAAAGCTTTCATTGCCAGCTGAAAAACGTATAATATCCAGAATGAAATGAGGAAGGTATGCCGACGATCAACCAGTTAGTCAGAAAAGGCCGGAAACGGATCAATAAGAAGACAAATACACCGGCGCTCAAAGGGGCACCCCAGAAGAGAGGCGTGTGCACGCGCGTTTACACATCCACGCCGAAGAAGCCCAACTCGGCTCTGCGTAAGGTTGCCAGGGTCCGCTTGACCACGGGAATCGAGGTGACCGCCTACATACCGGGTATCGGCCACAATCTTCAGGAGCACTCGGTTGTGCTCGTCCGTGGAGGGCGTGTGAAGGACCTTCCCGGCGTGCGTTACCACATCGTCCGGGGTACACTGGATACGCTGGGTGTAGACGATCGTCGTGCCGGGCGTTCCAAATACGGGGCCAAAAAGCCCAAATAGCGTTTGCAAGCCGAACATGAAAAGGGGTGTCGGAGCCCTTCAACCGATAACAGCAAAAAGTATGTGGTGTGAGATATGCCGAGAAGAAGAGAAGTTCCAGAACGTGTCATTATCCCCGATTTGAAACATGACAGCAAACTGGTTTCCAAATTCGTCGCCTGCATCATGCGGGACGGGAAAAAAAGTGTAGCCGAATCGATCCTGTACGGAGCCTTCGATCTCATGGAAGAGCGGACCGGCAAGCCGGCTCTCAAGACCTTCGAACAGGCCGTGGACAACGTAAGGCCCCTCATCGAGGTAAAATCACGGCGGGTGGGAGGCTCAACCTATCAGGTCCCGACGGAAATCAGGCCGTCCAGACGTACGGCGCTGGCGCTGCGCTGGATCATCAGCTATGCCAGGACCCGGTCGGAAAAGGGGATGGCCAACAAGCTGGCCGGGGAATTCCTGGATGCGGCCAACAACCGGGGCGCTTCCGTAAAGAAAAAGGAAGACACGCACAAGATGGCGGAAGCCAACAAGGCGTTTGCCCACTACCGCTGGTAAAAGGCCTGGTCTGTAACCATTAGCTTTCACAGCATTACAAGTAGAAAGGCCGCGGAGCCGATCATCAAATTTAACGGGAGGATGAGAAGATGGCAAAGGAAAAGTTTGAGCGTACCAAGCCGCACGTGAATGTTGGGACGATAGGCCACATTGACCATGGCAAGACGACGCTGACGGCGGCGATCACGAAGCATTCCGGTTTGAAGGGCATG
>JAJDNW010000135.1 GCA_022340465.1 Deltaproteobacteria bacterium
CAATTTGACCCGAGGCCCTTCCCAAGCTTGATGGCCATACTCGAGCGCGAGGGAATTGATCGCCCGCCTCCGACTCGCACGCCATTTGCTTGTCCGCCGGCCGCGATCAAGAATTCTTGAGGGCCATCGAGCACCTTCAAGCACCAGAAATTGACCGGTACTTTTAATCTTTTCGCACGATCTAGCCAATCAGACGTTTTGATCGGATATAGGCTTTAAACTTTCTCAAATTGGTTTCGACTGCTTTGGGTCGCTAGCGGAGATTAGCCAGATGATCTGGCCAGGTTCTGCTTTGACGCGCATTTGAGAACTCCCCAGGACGTGAATCTCAGGGGAGTCTAGTTCTCAAATCGGCCAGGAGCGGACGTTGGCACGCCGGCATATTCTAGATACGAGTTGTCGATTCCGTTGGTCTTACCTCGTTACTAAGGCCCGGGGTCAAGTAAACGAAATGGCACCGGTCGAGAATCTCCACGCGATGCCACAAGCCTTTCGGAACAACCACGACGTCTCCTGACCGCAATTCCACATCGGGTTCCGGGTCATCCGTGAATATCAGTCTTGCTCTGCCTTCAATGAGGTAGAGTACTTCGTCTCCACCCAGATGCCGCTCACCTTCGTGTGGTGCGTCCTCAGACATGATTGCGACGCCAAAAGTTATTCCCTCAATCGGTTCGCTGGGTTCGTGTTCATTTGGGTGCTGAACGGCAGTCAGATCGTTATCAAATCCGATAATCTCAGTCTTTAGATCAACTTTTCGTACGCTAGGCATTGTCTTGGTTGACGTCCGGTAAGGGTTATTAGCGGCTCTTCACCCTCATATTAGACCAATGCCCGTATTGGGTCGGTAGCAGCCAAAGACCAAATCCCTCGGCCTGGCTCTGCTGAAAGTCGAAATGCGGAAGTTGGATGCAAAACGCCGCCCGATTTCTGGAGCGATCGAACGTAGCCACAGGCCAAGAGCATCGTCAGGCATGTTCATGCCGTTTGACTCGGCGAAACAGCAGAAAACGAACCGCAGAGCGCGGTTCCGCCAAGTAGCTCAAAAGTAGACCGGCTGATTTTGGTACCGGGCGCGTATTGTGAGTGCAGACCGTAAGACCAGTTAAAAAATCGGGGCCAGAAATCGACTGGCCCCGATCATCTGGTAGATACTGTCTTTCCTTATGCCCCGCGGAAGCGGTGGACCGCCAGCAGCAGCACAACGAAGATGAACAGCGCCATGCCCCATTTCGACAGGGTCGGAACCGCCACATACTCCACGGGCTGCACCGGCGTTACGTCCTCCGTGCTACCAAAAGTACCGGTGAAGTTGTCGATGATGTATCGACTGGCATCCGTGTTATCGAAATCAAACGTCGCGTAACTGGCTGTGCCGATAAATGCCAGGGCAAACTGGCCTTCGGGAAAATTGCTGGGAATTGGCGGTACCGGTTCCGTGAACGCGGCCAACTCGGTTGTCGAAGCCAGCACGTTATCGCCACTGTCGTAGATCGTAAACGTAACGGTCAGGTTGGGCGTGTCAGTCCCGGCATTCATGGCGAAACCGAATCCCAGGCTGGTCACCGCGCCATTGGGAAAGTCGACTCTCAGATCCGGAAGCAGCTCGGTCGTTCCCTCGAGCCCGGGTTCCTCAATATACGACATGTTTGCGCCGGGGCCGGTCGTGTTGAAGCCGAAAGGGTCCGTGGTGGTGAAGATTGCGTCCGGGATCGTGTCGGCATCGGCATCGAACTCAAACGTAGTCTCACCGCTGATGACCTCGTCGAAAGTCAGGGTTACGGCCCCGGCCTGTACGGCCCAGAGCATGCCGATGACGCCCACAATCAAAACGTGGAGTGCGCGCCTGGAAATCAACGTGTGCCCTATAGTCATAAAAGCTTCCCTCGTGTTTCCCTGGGTTTATGGCGTAACGCCCCAAATGCTCGCACGTATACGCAGGTATTACAAATAATCGCGACCGGCAAGGCGGACACGTCACACTGCGTGAGCCTGGCGTTCGTCGGTTTACGCATGGCCGACACGGCGCAGGCCCTGGCCGCGCTTGAAAGGTCCCTGGGACGTAGTCAAGAAGCCTGAGAACCGTGCTGTTGAAGACCGACCTGTTCTCGCGGCAGGGTCACTCGCAAGCCGCTTTCCACCGCTAGACGTACGGTCCTCAACTGGCCGCCTTGGGTCGTTAGTCGCCTTAGCCTATAAAAAGCGACCTGGCTCCGCTCACAGGCACATAACCGAAGTCCAATAAAAAGGCCGCTCAGTTCAGCGAGCGGCCATATGTGGAATTGGCGGCTAAAGAATAGCTTCGAGCAATGCGGGGCCTTGATTTGGTAACGACCGAAATACAGGCTTTATTCATAATCCTGCGCTACGCGCATCAGAATCCGGAACCCTAAAATGCACGCGTTGGCTTCGCCGGCGTCAAGAATCGTACCGGATGCGGCTGGAGTTCTCTGAACACCTTCATCATAAATTTCTATGTGACAATGACCTCCAGTATCCCAGAATGAAACCTGGCCAAAAATGCGTTGTTGAATTCCAGGCTCAGCAGGGTCTTCCACAATTTCAATCATTACATCGGTCGTTGGCACTCGTCTAAAACCCCAAGAGAGTTCGCTAAGTGCGGTGTCGACTGCCTCCATCGCGTCCTTTATGCCATTATCCGTAGAGTAGCAGGGACATTGATCTAGGATTTTCATGGGTTTGTCAGGCACCTGCGCGCTGACGCCACCGGGACATAGTAGGGCTCCGGCGAGAAGCGCACTGAATGACAAGATTGCGGCTTTCATACGAAACCTCCAATGATCAGCTAACTGATCTCCCCGATGGCTGGCTATCGGTTCGGGAGGCTAGGACTTGTTGCGGACTTGTTGAGATAGTCGCAGGAAAGGATAGCTTTACTATTATCGTTCTCGACTGCTTAAAGGAAGCTTAATTCCGAAAAGGGTCGGTAGCGGCCACACGGGACGAAGATAAGGTGTGTTCCGCTTTTGGTGGGAGAGCGGAACGAAATCTGTCCGGCTAAATATCAGTATCAGGTTCCGCTGCCGGCCAAGAGCGGAACTCCAGTAAAGAACGTCTCGCCTGATTGCGGGGCCTCGGTCTGTATCGAGAACAACGCGTCAGGCAAATACCTTCACCGTTTTCTCAGCTTCAAAATACCGACAAAACCAAGCAGCAGGATAGTCGCCACGAGCATGATCATGCCATTGACGGGGACAGGCATAGGCGGTTGATAGCCCCAAGACATGTTTCCCCAGGTGCCGCCCCAATTTCCTGCGAATGCAACATCAAACGGGCAGGCATACAAGATCAGCCCGCCAATCAAATTGTGAAATTTAGTGATCATTTCC
>JAJDNW010000136.1 GCA_022340465.1 Deltaproteobacteria bacterium
CATGAAGCAGAGATGAATAGTGCAGCTGCAGCAGGCCTCAAAGGATGTCTCATCCAACCGCGCACATCTTTTGATCCAAACGTGTCTATGGGGCCGTGCCCACCGACACGGCCCCATCTTTTCGGCGAACCTTTCCCTTCTTGAGCCCCGTTGGAGCCACACCGTTTAGGTAGAATTGACTTGACATTCCGTATCATTTTCTCTTAATGTGATCATGATCACTTAAGAATCGTGATCACTATATAAGTTAGGTACCCGGGGCTGCAGGGAATGCGCTCGCTATCTCGGTTCAACAAAATAAAACCGAAGTCGGCGATTGTTCAGGATTTCGGATTTGGCGCTTGGAATGTTAGCGTAGCCCCCGTCACCTGCAGAGGAATCATATGGACCGTCACCACAACCCGTACCCGCCCCCTGCTAGGCATCGCCGGAAACAGAAAGCGGAAACCCGCTGCCTCATTTTGAACGCGGCCCGCCGTCTGTTCGGAAAACGGGGGTTCGAAAAGACGACCATGCGGTCAATCGCCGCCGAAGCGGGGATGGGATACGGCACCGTCTTCAAGCATTTTTCAAACAAGGCCGACCTGTTGGCGGCCTGCCTGCACGATGCCATCGAAAAGACGCTTGCCGCAGCATTCGATGCGTTGCCGCCCGACGTATCCTTTCAGGACCAGTTTCTTTTTCTTGCCGGAAAACTGATCCGCCATTATGCCGAGCAACCCGCCCTGTCAAAAACGTTCATCGAGCATATTTTTACCGTTGACGGCGCCTGGAAAGCCATCATGGACGCCCAGATAGAGCAGTTTTTGAGCAACTTGCAGGAGATTGTAGAAAATCACAAAAAACGCGGAACGCTCAGAAAAGAGGTCGATAACGATCTTCTTGCGCTCTCCCTTTTTTCCAGTTACATATCCGTGCTCGTGTTGTCGTTGAGGGCCGAGAATTTTGATCCGGATGAGACCATGAAGAGACTCGAACGTCTCATCGACCTCAATCTGACAGGGGTCTTGACCGGCAAAGAACGGGGGTAAGAGATCGGAGGCCAGACGTCTAACGTCTCGCGACTTAACCCATATCACGGGATTCGCCGTATAGCGTGTTGGTATTTTAACATTCTCAAAACCGTCGGCGCAAGTTGACAGGAGTGTGCGATGTCTGCGCAACGATATATTGCCTGGAATCTGGAATTCTGCACGGGATGCAGGCTCTGCGAGCTGGCGTGCTCCAGTCGCTTCGGCAACGGATTTTCACCATCCAGATCGGCCATCCACGTACAGGAAGCGGCCATCTGTGTGTGCCGTCAGTGCCGGGACCCGCAGTGCGAAACGGCCTGCAAACAAAACGCCATCGATATCGGCATCGATCCGGCGAAATGTTCCGGCTGCGGTGCATGTGTTTCCGCCTGCCCACACCAATCGATTTTTCAGCCCGCGAAAAAAACCGTTCCCTTTAAGTGCGACCTGTGCGGCGGGCGGCCGGAATGTGTGCGCATCTGCCCCAACGGGGCCCTGAGCCTTGCCCGCAAAGGCCGCATGGCGGCCTGTTTCAGAAGCATCGCATCCGGATACAAACGGCTGAAAAACGAAGCGCAGCTGGTCTTGAAAACAAAAGCCAACGACGCCCTGATGCTGATGACCCGGAACCGAATCGTTCGTTTGCGCAGGGGGCGTAAGGACAGCCTTTTCAACCGGGTGGTTCTAACCCCCATGGTCAAACCGTTCGAAAAGAATTTCTTTTCTCGAAAGGATGACAGGTGATGGCCGGTTTCTCTGACAAGACCATGCAGGTGGATCTTTCAAAAGAAACTATCGACTACGGCGAAATGGATGCCGAGCTGATATCGAAATTTGTCGGCGGGCGCGGATACAATTCCAAGCTGGTATTCGACCGGCTGCAGCCCGATACCGGTCCCCTCGATCCCGCAAACGTCATCGTGTTCGGCGCAGGCCCGCTGGTGGGAACCGTCGCACCGGCAGCCGGCAGGTATACCGTGTCGTCCAAGTCACCGCTGACGGGGCTGTTTGCCGATTCGAACTCCGGCGGACATTTCGGCCCCGAATTGAAATTCGCAGGCTTCGACCATGTCGTGGTCACGGGAAGATCCGCGACACCGGTGTATCTGTACATTCACGATGGCCATGCCGAGCTGAGGCCGGCATCGCACCTGTGGGGCCTGGATACCTGGGAAACCGAAGATGCCATCCGGCGTGAATTGGGAGACGAGCGCGTACAGGTCGCCACCATCGGCCAGGCCGGGGAAAATCGGGTCCGGTTCGCCTGTATCATCAACAACAAGCATCGGGCCGCCGGCCGCGCCGGACTGGGCGCCGTCATGGGGTCGAAAAACCTGAAAGCCGTGGCGGTGCGCGGATCGGGTACGGTCGCGGTCGCCGATATGGAAAAATTGAAAAGGTTGAGTCAAACGTTTTCGAAAAAAATCAAAAAAGCGTTCTCCTATACGCTGATGGCCGAATACGGGACTCAAAATTTCACCATGGGGACCCATGCCATCGGCGCCATGGTCATCCGGAACTGGTCGCAGTCGGCCAATTATGATCAATTCGACAAGGTCAGCCCGATGGCCATCCGCAGGAAGCACTATGTGAAACGCAAGGGGTGTTTCTCCTGCCCGATTGCCTGCGGGCATGTGTGTACGGTCAAGGACGGTGAATACGCCGGGGAACGGGGCGGTGGGCTCGAACACGGCGTAACGACCCCGTTCGGTATCGGCTGTGATATTTCCGATACGAATGCCTACGTGCACTATAACAATATCTGCAACCGCTACGGCATCGATGCGTTGGAGTTCGGGCTGATGATGGGCGCCGTCATCGAATGGCACAATGACAAACTGGTGCGCCCCCCCGATACGAACGGCATTGCGCTGGGCTGGGGAGATTACCACGGTATTTTTAAACTCCTGGAAGCCACGGTCAAGCGCGAGGGATTCGGCGACATCCTGGCCATGGGCAGCCTGAAGGCCGCTGAATCTGTCGGGGGCAACGCCCTCTCCTATCTGAATCACATCAAAGGAATGAACTGGGGGGCGGACGATGTCCGTCCGTTCAAGGGGTACCTGCTGTCTCTGGCCACATCGACCAGGGGGGCGGACCATCTTCGAGGCATGCCGCTGGAAGAAATATTTTACTCCGCGATCGATCCGGCAATGGCAACCTCATACGACAAAGCACCCCTGGTAATTCAGTATCAAAGGGTCAATACCCTGGCGGATGCCACGGGGTTCTGCAAGTTCGCCACCCAATCTTTTTTTCAGGCCGTCGGCCTCGACGACATGCTGCACTTTTTCAAGGCGGCTACCGGAAACGATATGAATCCTACCGAATTTATTAAGGCTGCAGATCGTATTTACAACCTCGAACGACTGATGCATGTGCGCGACGGCCTTACCCGCCAATCCGACCTGCCGGTAGGGAAATGGGCCGATGAGCCCATCCAGGACGGTCCGTTCGAGGGTGAACGGGTCGATCTTGACCGTTTCAACAAACTCCTCGATGACTACTACGCGTTGATGGGCTGGGACGTGACAACCGGCGCCCCCGATCCCCGTTCGGTGAATTAACCTAAGTTGAGCGTTTCAGTTAGCCTCACTTTCCAGTATGTCTGTGGTTTGATGCACAAAGTCTTGCTTTTTCACCGTGATGTCAGGCAGATCCACATAGGGGATGTCTATTGCGCCAAACCACTCCAGGCCAAACAAAACGACCACAATTATAATTAGAATGGCAAAAGGTTTTCCCATTTTTTTCACCTCCTTTTTTCCTTGAAGGCAAGTCGTGCAAAACGCGGCTGAATGCGCACGCCGTGTATCGATTCGGCTAAAAAAAAAGCCCCCAGGCATAATCTCCCGAAGGCAATAGTAAGTCGTTTCGGTAGTCCGGCTGTCATAGCCTTTTGAGGCCTTAGACCCGTAACTTTGCGCCACCGCCTTTCAACGGATATGCCCTTTCGATCAAAATATGTGGATTAATTATATCAAACTCTATTTTAACTTGTCAATAGCTATATCGGACGATACCGCTTCCACCCTGCAGGGGACAAAGCGGTGCATGGGCGTCCCGACAAAGTCTCTGTTCGTGTTTTTTGTCAACCTGTTGACGTTTGCGCCATAGGTGACCCCATCGTAGGTAAGGCCGAAGCCGTGCGGAAAGAGGACCTGTCCTTTTCTGGTGTCCGTGGTGATCTGGGCTTCGATGGTCTCCTCCCCCGCTTCCGTGACGACCTTCACCGTCTGTTTGTCTGCGATGCCTAAGGCTTTTGCATCTGCGGGATGTATGGCCAGGGTGCAGGCCCGTTTGCCTTTATTCCATTCCGGGTCCCTCATGTTGGTGTTGGAATTCATGTCCATGTGCCTTCCGGCCATCATAATCAGCGGAAAGGCCTGATCGAGCTCGAGCTGTTCCGCTTCATCCCGGGGGTTTATTTTCTCTATCCAGTCATTCACTTCCGGATTGTACAGGTGGATTTTCCCGCTCTCGGTCGGTATGGCTTCCAGATTTTTCTCCGGATCGCGGAGGCCGATCAACACCCCTTCGGGGTGATCCATAATGGATTGAAAGATGGACAGACCCTGGCCCGGCCCGGCAGGGAAACCGGCCTTTTCAGCCGCCTCTTTGCGGTCCTTGGACAACTGCATGAACAGGGGGAGGACACTGGCCAGATGCACCGATCCCATGGCACGACCCAGCGTTTTGGCGATGACAAAGTGCAGTGCCTTTCCGTGTTCGGGAGCGGCCATCAGATATTCTCCCAATGCCTGCCCATATGCCTTGAGGTCGCTGCTTTCGGCGGCTTGGTAAAGCGATTTGGGGATCTGTGGAACCAGCCCCATGGCATCGGCCAGCAGCGTGAAGATCTCGCCGTTTTCCTTTTGCTCGCCTTCCGCCTCCAGCACCGGCGGCCGCATCCGGGCGTACACGTTCGAAAAACCCAGGCCGGGATTCCCCTCCCAGGACTCAAACGCGGTTTTGCAGGGAAGCACATAATGGGCCAGGGCAGCCGTCTCGCTCATGGCGATGTCGGCTGCCACCAAGAGATCGAGCTTTTTGAACGCATCCTCATAGGCCGTGGTATCGGCGTAGGAACGCAATGGGTTCGAGGCGTAGGAGAGCACGGCCCGTATGCGCTCCGGGTGGTCATTTACAATTTCTTCCTGCAGCACATTGGGCGGAAACGCCCCGTTGATGGCGGGAATGTCCGTCGACGGGGTGCGCCACACCCGGGGATCCCTGGGATCCCGGTATTTCACTTTGGGTAGATAGTTCCCGCCCGGTACGCCGATACGTCCGCAAACGGCCTGGAGGACCACCAACAGATAGGATACAAGAGCGCTGTGCCTGTTCATCAGTATGCCGAGATCGTCGATAATGCATGACCGGCGTGTGGCGAGTTCCCTGCAGACCCCGACGACCCGGTCATAATCCAGTTCGCATACGTTCAGCGCGGCCTCGACGTTGAAACCGGAAAACCAGGGCAACATGTCGTTGAATCCATCCGTATACGCGTCGATATATTCCCTGTGATGAATCCCTTCATCGAGAACGATGGCAATCATCGCTTTGATGAGCAGCGCATCCGTACCGGGTCGGATGGCCAGGTGCACATCGGCGAGTTTTGCCGTCTCGGAAACCCGCGGGTCCACGACGACGAGAAGCCGGTCCGGATCTTTGGACATCTTGGTCAATCTTCGCCTGGCCTGCGGCATATGGTGGCTCATCATGGGGTTTTTGCCGACCAGCATCAGCATGTCGCAATTTTCAAAATCGTCTTCCAGTTGGATGGACTGATTGCCCAATGTCAGGCCATGCGCCCAGTACCGTCCGGAAAACTCCTGGTTCGCAGCGGAGTAGTTCCACATTGAACCCAGCCGCCGCACCAGGCGGATGGGAAACCCCGCGCTTAAAAAAGCGAACTCGCCGCCGCCCGTAAGTGACGCCAGCGAACGGGGGCCATGCCGATCGAGAATATGCTTCAATTTTTCGGCAATCTCGCCAACCGCCTGGTCCCAGGAGATGCGCTCGAACCCGTCGGCCACCTTTTTCAGGGGAAACAGCACCCGGTCCCGGTTGTGCTGATGAAACGCCACATTCAGCCCTTTTCTGCAGACATACCCCTCGCTGATGGGATTCTCCTTATCCCCCCGGACCTTGACGATGCGGTTGTTTGCGATGACCACTTCAAGCCCGCATTGATTCGCGCACAAGACACATGACGTTTTTTTCCACTGACCCATGATGGCTGCCCCCGTTGTTATTTTGTTTGTATACGAATCTAATGGAACCGGTGCGCCGCAGTGCATCGGATGCCTTTAATTCCGTTGTGTTGCATGTTCATGTGAGTGCGAGCAAAAGACGCCTGAGCAGAACGCGCTCCTCAAGTGTAAAACCCGACAGAAACTGGTCGTTTGCCTTTTGTCTTGCATCGATCAGCCGCACTTTGAGCCGGTTGGCCTTTTCCGACGGATACAGGTTGAACAGGCGCTTGTCGTGCGGATCCCGCTTTTTGACGACCCATTGAGAATCGACCATCCGCTCGATGACACCGGATAACGTGGCCTTGTCAATCGACAGGATTTTACCGGTTTCACTGGCCGTGATGCCTTCGGTTTTCCAGAGCACCTCCAAAACCACATACTGAATGTTGGTCAATCCGAATTTCTTAAGCCGCCTCTGGACAAGGCCCTGGCCCTTCTGATATGCCTTTGACAACAGGTAAACATAGCAATCCGACGGTTGTTTTTCATTTTTGATCATGGCGCTCTTTTGCCCCGAGATAAAGTTTGCCTACGAACAATAAAGGACTGCTGAACCGTTGTCAATTCTTTTTTCAGCGAGGTACAATTCATGGCAGACCCGTTGCTCACTACCGATCAGGTCCAATGCTATGACCACCGGGGAGCCGTCATTCCCTGTGGCCATGCCGGTCAGGACGGCGGCCGCAACCGATCCGAAAAACGGGTGTTGTCATCGGAAAAGCGCTTTCGAACAGAAAACGGTGCAGCCATCGATACGCTGACAGGACAGATCTGGTCGCCGAATGCCAATGTGGCGGAATATCCCCTCTCGTGGCCCGAAGCCCATGACTTCATATCTGAATTGAATAAAAACGGCTACCTGGGATTTTCAAATTGGCAATTGCCCGACCGGCATGCCCTCTTTTCCCTGATCAGCCACCAATATGTGAATCCGGCCCTGCCGTTGCACCATCCCTTTGAAAATGTTTTCCCGGGTTACTACTGGTCCAGCGAGTCATGCAGCCGTCTGCCGGATCAAGCCTGGTACGTTCATTTTGGGGGCGGCAGGGTTTTTCGGGGGATGAAACACGGAGCCTACCTGGCCTGGCCCACGATTCCCCCCGCTCGGGAAGAAACGCCACGGGGGAAACCACCATGGGAGGAAACGCCGAAAAAGAAACGCTTTGCCGTTGAAGCCCCGCTGATCTTCGATCATCGGCAGCAAACGACCTGGCTGCTGGACCACCCGCACCTGAGCAGCCCGCTCACCTGGCAGGAGGCCCTGGATAGCGTCGACCAAATCAACCGGGAAAAAGCCTTCGGCTGCCACCGCTGGCAGCTTCCCAATATTCGTGAATTGGAATGTCTGGTGGACCTCCGGGCCCACACACCCGCCCTCTTTCACAACCCTAGTTTGAAAGACACCCCAATACAGCCCGGCTACTGGTCCTCCACCACCAGCGTCTATGAACCGCGCTATGCATGGGTCCTGTACACACGCGACGGGGAGGTCGGTGTCGGATTCAAGCAGAAGAGCGAATTTTTCGGCATCGCACGGGCCCAAGGCCTTCTCCGATAGTTGCCGGTTGCCTGTAAACCCCGGGCCTGCAGGGTTCGCTTTAACCGATTGACAGGGTCGGCATTATTTGGCATTGTCTCTTTTCTGTTCGCGAATTTCGAACGGGAGACGACCTCTGACATACAACGTAAATTTCACCTGAGTTGAGTGTTTCAGGATGATGCTTGGAAACCCGGGCAGCCCGGATTGGCATCGGTATCGTCAGGACATTTATCGCAATCGGCAACCTTAAAATGGGAGAATTCAGTATGGATCTGGCTAAAAAGTTAGAAAAGCAGGCACAGGAACGAGGCGACCAGCTTTTTGTTATCTGGCATGACCAGGAGCTTACGTTCGATCAGTTAAATGCATCCGCCGCAAAGATGGCGGCCGCGATGTCCGCAAAAGGCATCCGGCAGGGCGATGTGGTTGCCATGATGATACCGAACATCCCCCCTTTCATGATTACCTATTTTGCCATACAAAAACTCGGGGCTGTCGCGCTGCCGATCAATCTCCTTCTGCAACCGCTCGAAGTCGAGTACATTCTGAACGACTCGGGTGCAAAAACGCTGATTGCCATCGATATGTTCAATCCCCTGATCGAAAAGATCCGAGAACGAACCCCCACGGTTGAACAATTTTTCACCCTCGGAGAAAACGTTGCGGAATGGGCGCTCCCCTACGCGTCCCTGGTTGATGGAGATATCGGCCAGTTACCCTCCCCGGCAATCGATGCCGATGACCTCTGCACCCTGATGTACACGTCCGGAACGACGGGAAAGCCGAAGGGGGTCATGCTGACCCACAACAACTTTCTGCACCAGGGAAAAATGATCCAGGACGTATTCGAGATAAGCGCGTCCGACCGCAAACTGCTGGTGCTTCCTCTCTTTCACATTTTCGGCCTGGGCCTGATAACGATGGCCTCCCTGGTATCGGGCTCACCTGCCGTGCTGCAGGAGAAATTCGATCCCGACATGGTGCTGAAGGAGATTGCGTCCAAGGAAATCAATCTGTTGTTTGCGGTTCCCACCATGTACATCGCCCTGCTTCAACAAGCCGAAAAGGGAGGGTACAACCTGCCCAAAACCCTGCGAGCATGCCTCTGCGGCGCGGCACCGCTCCCCGTCGAAACGGTCAAGCAATTTGAAGAAACCTTCCAGACCGTCATTGTCGAAGGCTACGGTTTGACCGAATCGGCGGGAGGCGTTTGCGTGAATCCATGGGACGGCAACACCAAAATCGGCACGATCGGCCTGCCGATGCCCGGCAACGACATAAAAGTCGTTGACCCGGAAACGGGGAAGGAACTGCCGGCCGGGGAAGCCGGAGAGGTCATCATTCGTGGTGACAATATTATGAAAGGGTACCTGAACCTGCCGGAAGCGACCGCCGAAACGATTCGCGACGGCTGGCTGTACACGGGCGACCTGGCAAAAACGGATGAAGACGGCTACCTCACCATTATCGATCGCAAAAAGGACCTGATCATCGTGGGCGGGGAGAATGTCTACCCCCGTGAGGTGGAAGAAGCGATCTATGAATACCCGGGTGTCATGGAAGTCGCCGTGGTCGGCATACCGCACCCGAAAATGGTGGAAGTGCCCTGTGCATCGATAGCCTTGAAGCCGGGAGTCGAGGCATCGGCGGACGACATTGTCGCTTTCCTGGAAAAACGCCTGGCCAAATTCAAGGTGCCGCGCACCATTCACTTCCTGAATGAACTCCCCAAAAGCGGATCCGGGAAAATCCTGCGGCGCATGCTCAAGGAATAAAAACGACAGCGTTGACGATGTCAACAACGCGCCCTATTGGGGTAAGGGTTACGAATTGTCAAAATGATCATCGACACGGAAACACTACCGTCACCGTCGTGTTTCCCGAGGCATGACAATTTTCCGGCGTCTTGCAGTATTCGCATAAAGTTACGCTGCCGGGGCATTCGTCTTTGGCGGTGGGGATATGTCCACATCTTTCCGAAGTGATGTCAACTTTGAAAGCGTAGCTCTCCGAAAATATCTTGAAGCGCAGCAGATCCGTGCCCTTGCCGCCGGCATTGAAGTCGTACGGCTTCCTGGTGGCATAGCTGTCGGTCTCCTGGGTCGGATAAAACCCGCTGAAGATGTGCCTGCGCTCGTCGGCGACAATACCGGTTCCAAAGTCATGCACGACAAACTGGATTCCCTCCGGACTATCTTTTATCCACACGTCGATGCGGCTTTCATCGGGCGTGTTCTCGACGGCATTTTTCAAAATCCCCTGAACGGTGGCGGAAAGAATCTGTTTCGGTATGGAAATGCTTTTTGTCGATTCCGGGTGAAGTCGAATATCGATGCGTCTGTGTCGACACTGGTTCCGGCAATAGGACAGTGCGTCCTTTACAAAATCTGAAACGACAATTGTGGACGCGACTTGGTCGACCGGGAGAAAGACCTCATCGATACGATTTCGGATCCGTTCGACAATAGTCCCTTCTCCGAGTTGCTCCACAGCAAAACTCTCGAGAATAGCGGCGCATTCATTTAACAGTGTCGATGCCGTGCGATGCTGCTCGTAGACTCTTTCCTTCATAATGTCCCCGGCAACTCTTTGAATTTCCGAAAGTCGCTTCAGGCTCCTTTCCGATCGCTCGTAACTCTTCATCCACTTTGCATCGGACAGCCTGGAAAGGTATTTCCGCTGCAAGGCCATGTTGGTCTCGAGGATCGAAAGCGGCGTTTTCAATTCATGCGAAAGGTGATTGATAACCTTGGTTTTAGCCTGGTTGATACTGCTGACCTCTCTGAATGCCGATTTCAGGGCCTCTGTGGAACGAATATTCTTCAGTGTGCCGGTAAGATAAATAACCAGCGTCTCGAATAACTCGGCGTCTTCCTCTGAATACGGGTCGCCTGTCAATTTCGGCCCCAGAGCCAGGATACCGTTGCAGGCATAGGCGATGTTGAAAATCGACACATAGGTAAAATCCGGGGGGAAATAGGACAAGCGGCGGGTGTCGTCCAAATGTTCCATTTTCGGAAAAATGTCATACGACAGCAGCAGGTCGTGGCATCCCTTTTCAATCGACGGGGCAATACCGTCGTCAAGCCCTACGGTCGACAACTTTTGTGGAAGTAAAGACCGGTCCTCCTGCATGAAGATAAATCCTCTCATCACGCCGAAACTGCCCATCGTCATCAAAAGGAAATTCCGCAACACGCGGTCGATATCCTCCTGGTCCAGAAGCACCCGGCAGACGTCGTAGAGGGTCTTGAGATGAAACAAATTTTTGCTGAGTTCTGCGTCTTTCAAGTCGCTGCTTGTTTGAGTGGGATCTTTCATTTCCATTTGCTTTCCGCAGATATGTGACGGCTGAAATGGCGTTGTGAACTATAGGAATGAGAGCGGGATAGACATAATCTCTTTTAGAATATTACTGATGCTGAATGAGGTGGTGGGAAGATTGTTTGAACCCATCAAAGGGCATACGTTATCGTATTAACCCCGGTGTTGCAATTGCGGGGTTAAACGCCCTGACCCTGGCCGAGGTATTTTTTATCGAACTCTTCCCAGAAATCCTTTTCTGCATCTTTCCATCCCGATCCGAAAATTTCATCGTAAAGCGGCGTGAGTTTGGCGTACCACTTTCCACCGGGATCTTTTTTTTTGTGGGCCGTTAAAACGTCATCGACATAGATGGCGATGTCCACCATCTTGTCCTTGGGGATGTATGCGTCCGCACCCAACTCGATCGATTTTTTCAGGTTGTCCGGGCTGAAAGCGTGGGCGGTAAGCATCAGCGTGGGAATATTTTTGGCCTTTGACGCCTCGAGAAGCGCATATCCTCTGACGCCCATGATGTCAAAAATGGCGACATCATAGGTTTGCTTCTTTAAACAGGACACCGCCTCTTCGAAAGACGAAGCCGTATCCACGATAAAATCGTCCTCCAATAACTCCTCCAGCGATTCCAGGACATCGATTTCGTCATCTACCACCAACATCTTCCTGTCTTCGGTTATCCGGTCCTGTTCCATTGTCGTCCCCGCTATACCGTCCCAATGAAGTCAATTTTCAATTTGCCCTGAAACGATTCTATTTTTTTAAAAATTTCTTTCAGCATGGACTTGTCGAGATATGAAAGATTCTTTTGATTGATATAGTTGTCCGGCTCTTTTTCTTCATCCATGATGGTTGTAATCTGTCTCATGAATCGAAGATTCATGATATAGTTGTAGGACTGCATCAGGTCGATGTATTCCTTATTAGTGAACACGCGCTTCATATACAGCCTGAACAACCGCGTTAAGGTATTTGTCTGCGGTATACCGTGCTTCAGCGAATAAACCCGCGCAAGGTCGACTATCGGCAGCATGGCCCATTTGATGTTGAGGGAATCCTTGTATTCTCCCTTCGATTCTACAACCAACTTCCCGAAAAGGCCGAGGGGCGGCTTGAAATGAAGCGCATTTTCGGTAAGATGCCTCAGAAAACCGATATTTTTCTTCACCGAATCCATGAGATACGATTTCAACTGATCGGTGAGTTTCAAATCCCCCCAGGCACCTTTGAAGTCGAAAAAAATGCTCGAATTTAGGAGATCCTCCGGTGAGGCGTGATAAATCCAGTTGTAGAAATATTTCTTCCACTGCGACAGCGGCTGGCACCACTTCGCGTTACTGGCCATGCATTCGCCGTCACAAAATTTATATCCCGCGGCATTCAGCCTGCCACAGACCAATTGGGCGAGCTTCTCGAAATAGGTCGACGCCTCTGCCCGCTTTATCTTGTTTTCGAGGTCCTCGTACACGATGCCGTTGTCCTGATCTGAAACCAGCGTCTGCTCCTCCCGGCCCTCGGATCCCATGATCATGAAGGCGAATTTGCATGGAGGAGGTCCTAATTCCGATACGCTGAGCCTTAAGACCTTGTCCATAATGGCATCTGAAATAGTTGTAATCAAACGGGTTACATACTCCGGATTGGCACCATTCCTGATCGGGTCCAACAGCATCATAGCCATTTTCGCGTGCATGTTTTCCAGTTGACGGTTATTTTCGGCCGATTGAATGGTTTTGACGAGTAGATA
>JAJDNW010000137.1 GCA_022340465.1 Deltaproteobacteria bacterium
AAAAAAGGTGCCCATATATGAGCAATGGTCAAATGTGACCAGATATTCATTTCCATTCGTGACTTCCCCAAGGGTTTCTCGAGGAAAATATTCTTTTGAAATCAATAAGATAAAAAAGTATTTGTTGGCTGCCTAGGTGTGGCACGAAGCTTGTACAGCTATTAATACAACACAACATCTAATTTTCTAGCCGGCGGACAGGGCTGAGATATCTCTGAGTTTGGGCATGTGGCGTGACCTGAACCGCAGGTCGGACTTTCACGAAAAGAGGGGTTGTCGTGATTATTGTGAGGATTTCAATGAAGGCACTCGTGGGAAAAAAGTTAGATGTGATGCAGACACTTCTCTCGATGAGTGCGGCTGCGAGAAAGGAGAAGGGGTGCCTGAGCTATGACGCTTTTTGCGATATCAATCGTAAAACAGTTTTCTATCTCATTGAGGAGCGGCAGAAACGTGCAGAACTGGTCCGTCATATACGATCCGAAAGATTCAGTGTTTTGCTCGGGACCAGGAGTCTTTTAACCAAACCTCTGGAAATGAAAATCCATACGATCTCCCGTTCGGAAGGGGTGGAGGTCGTCAATGCCCTCAGGAACAGGGAACCCTCTGAAAATCACTGCTACTGAAAAGGAGAATAATTATGTCGTGGGAAAATAATCCAGGAGGCCGGCAAGAGGGTCCCCCAGATCTTTCCGAAATGATCAAGAAGGTGGGAGATTCACTGAGCCTCGGGAAGGGAAGAAAGCCCCTTTGGCTTATAGTGATCGTCATTGTTCTCGGGATTATCGTGGCTTATACCGCCTTTTACACCATTGCCCCCGGTCACCAGGGGGTCCTTCTGCGATTTGGCAACTATGTTGGTCTGGTTATGCCAGGTCTTCACTTCAAAATCCCCTTTGGTGTGGACACGGTTTTCAAGGTGCACACGGAACAGGTAGACACGGAGAGTTTTGGTTTCAAAAGCGTCCGCCCCGGTATTCGGACCCAGTATGAAAAGGGTGCCGCGGAGGAGCGAGAATCTCTCATGCTTACCGGGGACCTGAACGTTATCGATGTGGAGTGGATCATCCAGTTCCGGAGGGAAAACCCCCGAAAATACCTTTTCAACGTACAAGACCCTATTATGACACTCAGGGATATCAGCGAATCGGTGAATCGGCGCATCGTGGGGAACAGGAGCTTTGACTATGTTCTACAAAACCGGGAAGAGGTGAACAAAATGGCCCAGGAGGAGCTTCAGAAGATTCTCGATGAGTATGAAACCGGAATTCGAGTCGTCAACGTGAGACTCCAAAACGTGGTTCCACCCGATCCTGTAAAAGGCGCCTTCAATGAGGTAAACGAGGCACAGCAGGAAAAGGAGAGACTCATTAACGAGGCCCAGGAGACGTATAACAGACAGATTCCACAAGCTAAGGGAGAAGCGGAAAGAGCGATCAACGGGGCCCGGGGATTCGCGCTCGAGCGGGTGAACCACGCCAAGGGTGATGTAGCCAGGTTCTCGGCTGTTCTCAAAGAATACCGAAATTCGAAAGAAGTCACCAAACAGCGCCTCTACCTGGAGGCCTATCAGACGATCCTGCCCAATGCTAAGCAGATCTACATTATCGACAGTAAACAGAAAGGCCTTCTGCCGTTGCTCCAACTCAATCAGCAGGTAACAAAGGGGGGTGAGGCTAAATGAGACGAATGGGAGCTTTCATTGGCGTTGTGATCGTTATCTTTCTGATCCTCTTGTTTTCGGGCGCCTTTTACACGGTCAACGAATGGGAACAGGTGGTGATCACCCAGTTTGGAAGACCGGTTGGAAAACCAAAGACCGAGGCGGGTCTCAATTTCAAGATTCCCTTCATTCAGGACATCCATCGCTATGAGAAGCGGATTATGAGGTGGGATGGAGATCCCAAAGAGATACCCACCCGGGACAAACGGTTTATCTATGTCGATACAACGGCCCGGTGGCGAATCGTGGACGCACAGAAATTCCTGGAGGTTCTTGGTACGTACACTCAGGCATACGCCAAGTTGGATGACATCATTGACGCTGTTCTCAGGGATTATGTCTCGGCGAATCCTCTGGTGGAGCTCGTCCGGACCACAAACGAGATGCCGAGCGTGGAGAATGTGGAAGGCAAGGTCCTCTCCCCGTTCCAGGGTGAAGCAACCGCCCCGGAAACCGTTCGCCTGGGGAGAGAAAAGATCACCCGCGCAATTCTGGCCGAGGCGTCGAAGGCTATGCCCGCCTTTGGTATGAAACTGGTCGATGTGCGCATCAAGCGGATTAACTATGTCGAGCAAGTCCGTAAGAAGGTGTACGAACGGATGGTGTCGGAAAGAAAGCGCAAGGCCGCCCAGTTTCGATCGGAGGGAGAGGGCAAAAAGGCAGAGATTCTCGGCCAGATGGAGAAGGAGCTGAAATCCATCATCTCGGGCGCATACCGGACGGCCGAAGAGATCCGGGGAGGGGCGGATGCAGAGGCAACCAGGATCTATGGAGACGCTTACGGTCAGGATCCTGCCTTCTACGCCTTTTTCAAGACCCTGGAGACCTACAAAGATGCTGCGTATAAGAACGCCTCTGTTATTCTTGGAACCGATTCCGACTATTACCGGTTCCTGAAGACCATCCCGAAATGACCAGGGATCATTATTGATATAAGAAAGGAAAGCGTATGAAAACCTTGCTGATCTATCCGGAGTACCCGGCTACCTTCTGGAGTTTCAAATATGCCCTCAGATTCATTCACAAAAGGGCGGCTTTGCCTCCCCTGGGTCTTCTGACGATAGGAGCGATGCTGCCCAAAGTATGGCCTAAGAAGCTGGTTGATGTGAATGTGGAAAAGCTCACTGAAAAAGACCTAGCATGGGCTGATTGCGCTTTTATCAGCGGCATGGTTGTGCAAAGAGAATCGGCACGTGAGATCATTGGCCGGTGTAAGGAGGCGAATATCAAGGTCATAGCTGGTGGGCCGCTCTTCACCAACGAATACGATCAATTTGAGGGTGTGGACCATTTTGTGCTGAATGAGGCCGAACTGACCCTCCCCCCCTTTCTGGCGGATCTGGAGAAGGGATGCGCTCAGCACATCTACGAGACATCGGAGTTTTGCGACATTCGTAAAGTACCTGCTCCCCTGTGGGAATTGATGGATTTCAAACAGTATGCCTCGATGAGCATTCAGTTTTCGCGTGGCTGTCCATTCAATTGTGATTTCTGTAACGTAACCGCACTATTCGGGCATCGCCCCCGCATCAAAACAGCCGAGCAGATTACTGCTGAGCTGGATGGTCTTTACGATCAAGGGTGGCGTGGACAGGTCTTTTTTGTGGATGATAACTTTATCGGCAACAAAGGTTATCTGAAGAATTATCTCCTGCCGGCACTCATCCAGTGGCAGAAAGGCAGGAAGGGAGTCCCTTTCAACACAGAGGCTTCGGTCAACCTGGCCGATGACGAGCTGCTGATGGAAATGATGGTCCAAGCGGGTTTTGATGCGGTCTTCATCGGAATCGAAACGCCCAATGAAGAAAGCCTGGCTGAATGCAACAAAAAGCAGAACAAGAACCGAGACCTCCTGGAGAGTGTAAAGCGTATGCAGCGGGCCGGGCTGCAAGTGACCGGTGGCTTCATTGTCGGCTTTGACAGTGACACGCCATCCATCTTTCAGCGGCAGATCGACTTTATCCAGAAGAGCGGCATCGTGACGGCCATGGTGGGCCTACTGAACGCCCCACCCGGCACAAGGCTCTATGAACGTATGAGGAAAGAGGACCGCCTGATCGACTGTATCTCCGGAGACAACGCAGACGGCACGACCAACATTCTTCCCAGAATGGGGTTTGATGTATTGCGCGAAGGATACGGAAACCTGATGCAGCACATTTACTCACCCGAGCATTACTATAAACGGGCGATGACCTTTCTCCGGGAGTATAAGAGACCAAAGGTGAGGACCCCTCTGGAGTTTCAACGTTTGCTGGCGGTCTTGCGTTCAAGCTTCCGCCTGGGTATTTTCGGCCGGGAGCGATTCGAATACTGGAAGATCATGATCTGGACTCTTTTTTGCCGGCCTAAAATGCTCCCGCTGACTATTACGCTTGCGATTTATGGCTATCATTTCCGCAAAATCTGCAAATTGAAGATTGCTCAGTGAGTCCGAAAGCCATCTAGGCCAAAGGCATTGCGGAAGCCAATGGCATCCAGGAAATATACAACGCCTTGCCCGACTCGGGCGGCGAGACAATTGTGAAATGATAAATTGTGGAAATGATCTTCAGTGGGGAAAAACGGTCAGTTGCCAGCAGGGCCGATGACCTCATCCAACTCATTGGCAGCAAGGTGATCGTAGGCAAAAACATTACAACATAATTCAAGGAGGTATTATCAATGAAAACGGAAACTGCAGGAAAACTGAAGCATGGAGGTTGGGGTCTTATTGTTGGGGCAGTCGTCGTAATGATCATCGGTTTTACATGGGGAGGGTGGACGACCGCCGGCACGACCAAAACGATGACTCAAGAAGCGGTCTTGGCGAGTCAGGCAGCGATCTGCGTCGCCCAATTTATGAAGCAACCGAATCATGAGGAGAAACTCAAAGAATTAGCGGAATTGGATTCATGGAAGCGAGCTAAATTTATTGAAAAAGGGGGCTGGGACAAAATGCCCGGGCAGAAAAAGGCTGACTATGATGTGAGCCAAGCATGTGCCGATGGGCTTGAAATTCTTATCAAAAAATGAGCTGGCTGTTAAGGGTAATTCATATGCGGATTACCTTATAAAGATTTTTGCGTTCTGAAAAAATGGTTGGAGCTAGAGAAAGAACAACCAGATTCCTGATGGCCTGAATGCGGGGCTCTCCAGTGGGGTAAACCAAATACCGTAAATTAGGAAGTGCATTATGGCACTGGTAACATGGGATCCGTGGCGAGAGATTGCTGACAGGTTCGACCGCTACACGAGAGCTGTGGGGCAACCTCAGGCTGGAAGCCAAGAGGTCATCGCAACAGGCGACTGGGTTCCCCGGGTAGACATCGCTGAGACCGACGAGGCATTCGCGATCAAGGCGGAAATTCCCGAGGTCAATAAGGATGACGTCAAAATTACTGTAGACAATGGTGTCCTGACGATTCGGGGAGAGAGAAAACAGGAAAAAGAAGAGAAAGGGAAAAAGTTCCATCGAGTCGAGCGATCTTACGGGAGCTTCACCCGTAGCTTTACGTTGCCTGACAATGTGGATGAAACCAAAATCAAGGCTTCCTTCAAGGACGGCATGCTGAATCTCCATATTCAGAAGACTGAGAAGGCAAAACCGAGAGTCATCGAGGTCAAAGTGGAGTAAAAAGACAGAAGCTTTAACCATTAATCTTTCTGAAGACAGATAGGAAGAAGCTGGAAAGTGCTTCTGTTGACTCAGTCATATTCAAACCCTTTTCACTGGAAGATCTTCAAAGGACAATCCAAGGAGCGCTGGCGCCCAGAGAAAGAGATCAGGTAAGCGTAGGGGTAAGGATTCCGCAGATTCCGAAAATGTTTGTCTGAGTTAGGAAGAAGGGGGCGAGATGATTGCGGCGATGCGTAAGTATGTCCATTTGAATCGGTTGAACAAAAAGGAAAAAGATAATGCCACTGAATGAAAATAATGAACCGGGGGATCATTTCATAGATAAGCTTCGTTCAATGTTCGGTCCCGGAGACCCCCAGAAAAAGAGGGATGCCTTGCCCCCGAAGGCTCGTTTCAGCATCTGGTATATCCTGCTGGCCTTCCTTTTGTTCTCCTACCTGCAGCAATACTATTTTTCTTCAAAAGTGGAAACGATCCCCTACAGCCAATTTAAGCAATACATTGCTCAAGACCAGTTGGATAAATTGATCATCGGCCCGGAAAATATCAATGGAACGCTGAAGGGAACGCCGGGCAAAAAGTTTACGACCCTTCGGGTGGATGATCCCAGCCTGGTGAAGGATCTGGATGAACACAAGGTCAGTTACTCAGGACATTATGAGAGTAAATTCCTGAGCAGCATTCTTTCCTGGGTCATCCCTATCGCCATTTTCTTCTTCATCTGGCGATTCGCCATGAAGAAGATGGGGCCGGGGATGGGGGTTATGTCTTTTAGCAAAAGTAAAGCGAAGATGTTTGCCGAGAATGAGACCAAGGTCACTTTCGTCGATGTGGCCGGGATCGATGAGTCCAAAGAAGAGCTTCAGGAGCTGGTTGAATTTCTGAGTAATCCGGGGAAATTCCAGAAACTGGGAGGGAGAATTCCTAAAGGGGTCCTTCTGGTCGGCCTTCCCGGGACCGGCAAAACCCTTCTGGCAAGGGCTGTGGCCGGGGAGGCAAAAGTCCCTTTCTTCAGCATCAGCGGATCTGAGTTTGTGGAGATGTTCGTGGGTGTGGGAGCCGCCCGTGTCCGCGATCTTTTTGCCCAGGCCGCGAGCCAGGCCCCCTGCATCATCTTCATTGATGAACTGGACGCGCTGGGGAAAGCCCGGGGAATGAATGTTATGGGTGGGCATGATGAACGAGAGCAGACGCTTAACCAGCTCCTGGTTGAGATGGATGGATTCGAGACGAACAAAGGGGTCATCATCATGGCCGCCACCAACCGTCCGGAAATTCTGGATCCTGCCTTGATGCGCCCTGGGCGTTTTGATCGGCAGGTCCTGGTAGACCGGCCGGATATCAACGGGCGGGAAGCCGTCCTGAAAATCCATTCCAAGAATGTTCTCCTAGCCCCCGATGTGGATCTCCGCAAGGTCGCAGGACGTACCCCCGGCTTTGTGGGAGCCGATCTGGCCAACCTCATCAATGAGGCAGCCCTGCTGGCTGCCCGGAAAAACAAGGAAACGGTCGGGCCGGCTGAGTTCGACGACGCAATAGACCGAGTGGTTGGGGGTCTGGAGAAAAAGAACCGGGTGATGAATGCCCAGGAGAAGGAAATAGTCGCCTTTCATGAGTCCGGACACGCGATTGTCGCCGAGTCTGTGGATCATGCCGACCCAGTGCACAAAATCTCCATTATTCCCCGAGGGATCGCGGCGCTCGGATATACCCAGCAGCAACCCACGGAGGATCGCTACCTGATGACCCGTTCGGAGCTGCTGGACAGGCTGGCCGTTCTTTTAGGAGGCAGGGTGGCGGAGGAACTGGTTTTCGGAGAAATCTCCACAGGGGCGCAAAACGACCTGCAGCGGGCTACGGACATTGCCCGGTCCATGGTCACGGAATACGGCATGAGCGATCGCATGGGATTGGTGACCTATGAGCGCGCTCGTCAGCCTCTGTTCCTCCCGGAAAGTTTTGCTCCCGGTAAAACCTACAGTGAAGAGAAAGCCGGCCAGATAGATGAAGAAATTTCCCTGGTGATCGAGCAGGCGCATCAAAGGGTGCAAGGAATCCTGAGCGCTCACCGCACTATTTTGGATGACCTGGCCAAACTCGTTTCCCAGAAGGAAGTTGTGCAGGGGGAGGAACTGAGAAAGATGCTGGGGAAAACCCCTGCGGAATAGTGCCGTACCCAGTTCAGTTTCCCATAACCATTGCAGATCGGAGGATAATCATGAAAATAAGGCCATTAAGCGACAGGGTGCTTGTTGTCGGAATTGAGGAGAAGGAAAAGACCGCCGGCGGGATCGTCATTCCGGATACGGCCAAGGAAAAACCACAAGAAGGAAAGATCGTAGCGGCCGGTCCCGGAAAATGGGATGAAAACGGAAAACGGATTCCCCTGGAAGTCAAGAAAGGCGATCGTATACTTTTCGGCAAATATGCGGGAAATGAAATCAAGGTCGATGGGGTGGAACATCTCATTATGAGAGAGGATGATATCCTGGGTATCATGGAAAGTGATTGAAGGAGGTCTTAAGCAATGGCAGCAAAAGAGATTAACTATGGCGCAAAGGCAAGAGAGAAGATGCTGAGAGGTGTGGACATCCTCGCCGACGCGGTGAAGGTGACCCTCGGGCCGAAAGGTCGGCATGTCCTCATTGAAAAATCCTGGGGTTCCCCCAAGATCAGCAAGGACGGGGTGACCGTTGCCAAGGAGATCGAACTGGAAGACAAGTTTGAAAACATAGGTGCACAGATGGTCAAGGAAGTGGCTTCCCGGACATCAGACGTCGCCGGGGACGGCACAACCACGGCGACAATCCTGGCACAGGCCATCTACCGCGAAGGAGTTAAGCTTTTGGCAGCGGGCGGCAACCCCATGCCCATCAAGCGGGGCATTGACAAGGCCGTTGATATGGTGGTTGAAGAACTGAAAAAGATGTCCAAACCCACAAAAGACAGAAAAGAGATCTCTCAGGTCGGCACAATATCGGCAAACAACGACCGCACCATCGGGGACATTATCGCCGATGCCATGGAAAAGGTGGGCAAGGAGGGTGTAATTACCGTAGAGGAAGCCAAGGTGATGGAAACCACTCTGAAGGTCGTTGAGGGTATGCAGTTCGACAGGGGCTACCTGAGCCCGTACTTTGTGACAGACCCCGAGAAGATGGAAGTTGCCCTCGAGGAACCCTATGTCCTTTTAAACGAAAAGAAGATCAGTACCATGAAAGACCTGCTTCCCATTCTAGAGCAGGTTGCAAGGGGTGGAAAACCTCTCTTGATCCTTGCAGAGGACGTGGAGGGGGAGGCTCTGGCTACCCTGGTGGTAAACAAGTTGAGAGGGACTCTGCATTGTGCGGCTGTCAAGGCGCCCGGCTTTGGCGACAGGCGAAAGGCCATGCTGGAAGATATCGCCATACTGACCGGCGGCCGGGTGATCAGTGAGGATTTGGGCGTCAAGCTGGAAAGCATTACCCTGAAAGACCTGGGCACTGCCAAACGGATTACTGTGGACAAAGATAACACAACGATCATCGATGGGGGCGGCGCGCGCAAGGAACTGGAAGGTCGCGTAAAACAGATCAGAGTTCAAATTGAAGAAACGACCAGCGACTATGACAGGGAAAAGCTTCAGGAGCGCCTGGCAAAATTGATCGGGGGCGTGGCCGTTATCAATGTAGGCGCTGCCACGGAAACTGAAATGAAGGAAAAAAAGGACAGGGTGGAAGATGCCCTCAATGCGACTCGCGCAGCCGTGGAGGAGGGCGTCGTTCCCGGTGGCGGCGTTGCTTATGTGCGTGCCCTGAAGGTTCTCAAAAAGGGTCAATTCCCCGGGGAGGAGCAGCTTGGGGCGAACCTCATTAAACGTGCCCTTGAGGAGCCTGTGAGGCAGATTTCCCAAAATGCCGGCTTTGAGGCCTCTGTGGTGGTCCAGCGCGTTATGGAGGGAGAAGGAAATTTTGGATTCAATGCCGAAACTGGGACGTACGAAGATCTTATGAAGGCCGGCATTGTGGATCCGACCAAGGTAACACGGTTTGCGCTTCAGAATGCCGCATCCGTGGCCGGCCTTCTCATGACCACGGAGGCAATGGTTGCTGAAAAGCCGAAAAAAGATAGCTCCTCGACACCCGCCATGCCATCAGAAGACCTGTATTGATGGAAATGATCTTCAATGGGGCTTGTTCCACGAGGAAGGCCTCAATCATCAAAGACAATAGTTTATCCCTTTGATCGACGCGACCACCCGGATTCTGCAAAATGAAGGTTACTCTCGAGGTGCTGGAAGTGGAAAAGAAGATGAACTTGTAGAATAGCGTATTTAAGACGGCTGCATCCTGGTGCTATCTTCAGAAAGGCCTCGAACACGCTTTTGAACCATATCTGTGATTCTCTTAATTCTTTGGCCGCTGGGATTGATGCCCGGCCACAAGATGAGCGGGTTCATTCAGAGAGGGTCCGCTTGATGAAGCCCCTTTAGGTGAAATAATATTTTTCGACAAAGTCCACATGCCGTGCCCAGATCATGGCATGTCAAGAGAAGGAGACACAAAGAGTGAGAGTGAGCGGCAAGAGGATTCTCCGGACCCTGTCCCATTTGTGGATGCGTCTCGGCAGAACCGGCTTGGCACAAGAGTATGCCGGCGACGAGCCGCTGCTGCGATCGGAACTGTTCAGCAGCGAACAGATGAAGCGGCACGGCAAAGCGCTGGCGGACTCGCACACGCTGAGTTTGGGACGGGCTTCGGACCGACTCCTGACGCGTCTGGCTGAGAATGAAGGCGTCTTGATCGGAGCCTGCAATCTATTGACAACGGCGGTCAAGGCGAAACGCCGGATTGCACCTGCCGAAGAATGGCTGCTCGACAACTTCTATCTGATCGAAGAACAGATTCGTATGGCCAGGCGACACTTGCCCAAGGGGTACAGCCGGGGATTGCCGCGCTTGCTGAATGGCTCATCGGCCGGGCTTCCGCGCGCGTACGACATCGCGCTGGAGGTTATCTCGCACGGCGATGGGCGAGTGGACCCGGAAAATCTCAGCAGTTTCGTAGCCGCTTACCAGACGGTGACCGTCCTAAAATTAGGCGAATTGTGGGCCGTTCCGATCATGCTGCGCCTGGCCCTGATCGAAAATCTCCGTCGCGTTGGAGCCCGCATCGCCGCTGACCGGACCGACCGCAACCGCGCCGACTACTGGGCGGATCAGATGACGGGGATGGCGGAGAAAGACCCCAAGAGCCTGATCCTCTCGATCGCGGATATGGCGCGGTCGAACCCGCCGCTGGTGGGTTCGTTTGTCGCGGAATTTGCGCGCCGGTTGCAGGGACAGGGCCCCGCGTTGGCCTTGCCGCTCACCTGGATTGAGCAGAGGCTCTCGGAATCCGGCCTGACGATTGAGCAGTTGGTGCAGGCGGAGAACCGGCAACAGGCCGCCGAACAGGTTTCGGTAAGCAACAGCATCGGAAGCCTCCGATTTCTGGGAGCGATGGACTGGCGCGAGTTCGTCGAGACAATGAGCACTGTCGAACAGACCCTGCGGCAGGATCCTGGAGAAGTGTACGAAAAAATGGATTTTGCCACCCGCGATCTCTACCGTCACGTGGTGGAAAAGATCGCGAAAAGCAGCCGACGATCCGAAAGCGATGTAGCCTGCGAAGCGATCCGATTGGCCCGCGAAGCTGCAGCCAAGGATAACAGGGACGATCGAGCAGCTCATGTCGGGTTCTACCTGATCGACAAGGGACTGCTACAGCTCGAACGATCGGCGGAGGTCCGCCTCTCCGCCCCTGAGGCTATTCAGCGAAGGATCTGCCAGTCTCCTTTGCTCCTCTATCTTGGCACAAATTTTCTAATCACGGCGATTTTTACCGGTGTCTTTCTGGCGAAAGCGGATGCCAGTGGGGTGCCTGTTTGGCTACTCGCACTGATCGGTGTTCCCTTGCTGCTGAGCGCAAGCCATCTGGCGGTGGCGCTGGTGAATTGGCTGGCGACATTACTGGCGACGCCGCGCCTGCTGCCGCGAATGGATTTTTCTGGAGGAATTCCTCCGGAATCTCGTACCTTGACCGTGATCCCGACGATGCTCACGAGCGCTAAAAACATTGAGGATCTGGTCGAGGCACTGGAGGTTCGGTTTCTGGCGAATCGGGACGAGCACCTGCACTTCGGTCTGCTGACGGATTTCCAGGACGCGCCTGAGGAAACGCTTTCGGAGAACGAACCTTTGTTACGGCTAGCCCAAAAGAGAATCCAAGGGTTGAACGAAAAGTACCGAGGCCCAAAAGCCGACACGTTCTTCCTTTTTCATCGTCCACGCCGCTGGAATCCGCAGGAGCAAATCTGGATGGGTTACGAGCGGAAGCGAGGAAAGCTGGCGGATTTGAATTCGCTTCTGCGCGGCGGCGCGAAAGATCGCTTCTCCCTCATCGTTGGGAATATTGCCGCCCTATCGAGCGTGAAGTATGTGATCACCCTTGACACGGATACGAAGCTCCCCCGCGATTCGGCCTGTCAGTTTGTGGGAGCCATGGCGCATCCGCTGAATAGGGCGCGGTACGACGAAGACCGACAGAGGATCGATGAGGGGTACGGCATCCTTCAGCCGCGCGTGGCAGTGAGCCTGCCAGCTGCGAATCGGTCGCGATACGCCCAGTTGTTCGGGAGTGAGCCGGGTATCGACCCGTATACCCGGGTGGTCTCCGATGTCTACCAGGACGTGTTCCACGAAGGCTCATTCATCGGCAAGGGGATCTATGATGTCGATGCCTTCGAGCGGGCCCTCAAGGGGAGGTTTCCTGAGAACCGGATCCTCAGTCATGACCTTGTGGAGGGATGCTATGCACGGGTGGGGCTGTTGAGCGATGTACCGTTGTATGAGGAATATCCATCCCGCTACCTCGCGGACGTGAGCCGCCGGCACCGCTGGATCCGCGGGGATTGGCAAATTGTCCGCTGGCTGCTGCCGGGCGTTCCCGGCGTCGAGGGAAACCCCCGTAAGAACCCGCTCTCCGGGTTGTCCCGATGGAAGATTTTCGACAATCTTCGGCGAAGCCTCGTATCGGTGGCTTTGATTTTGCTGTTGCTCCTCGGTTGGACGGTCTTGCGCCCGGCGTGGCTATGGACCCTCGCCGTAATCGGAACCATCCTGATTCCCCTCTGGATTGCGTCTCTTATGGATCTGTTTCAGAAGCCTGGCGATGTGCTGCTGCGTCAGCATCTCGCTGCCACGGTGCGCTCGGCCGGCCGACACTCCGCTCAGGCGGCCTTTACTTTCACCTGTCTTCCCTATGAGGCTTTCTTCAGTCTGGATGCGATTGTGCGCACGGCCTGGCGAATGTGGGTCACCCATAAACGACTTCTGCAGTGGAATCCTTCGAACGACGCGGATTGCCAAGGCCGCACAGACCTCGTCGCATCCTGGCGGACAATGTGGATTGCCCCCGTCCTGGCCGCTGCTGCGGGAATTTATCTGTTCGTATCGAGGCCGGCCGCGCTCGCCGTGGCTGGGCCTATTCTGGTCCTCTGGTTTGCCTCCCCCGCGATTGCATGGTGGAGCAGCCGACCACTCGTACGCCGTGGAGCAAGGCTGACGGCTGACCAGACCCTGTTTCTGCGGAAACTTTCCCGAAAGACTTGGGCGTTTTTCGAGGCTTTCGTCGGCCCGGAAGATCATTGGCTGCCACCGGATAACTATCAAGAGCATTCCGCTCCCGTGGTCGAGCATCGCACGTCGCCTACCAACATGGGACTAGCGCTCCTGGCGAATTTGTCGGCTTACGACTTCGGCTACATCACGGCAAGACAACTCATCGAGCGCACGGCAAAGGCCTTCCATACAATGGAAGCCCTGGAACGCCACCGGGGCCACTTCTACAACTGGTACGACACGCAGTCTCTGAAAGCGTTGCCTCCCACGTACATTTCGACGGTGGACAGCGGGAACCTCGCGGCCCATCTGCTGACCTTGCGGCAGGGTCTCCTCGCCCTTCCCGGTTACCGGATCTTGGGAGCGCAATGGTTTGACGGGCTTAACGACACCCTGCGGATTGTCGTGGACGCTGCGGGAGGGGCCGCTGCGACCCTGCTCTCTCAACTTCAGAAAGATCTGACGTCCCCCTCCGCTTCCCTGCCAACTACGCTCGCAGGGACGCACCTCTACCTCGACCAGTTGACGA
Organism: Deltaproteobacteria bacterium; assembly: GCA_022340465.1. NCBI lineage: Bacteria > Pseudomonadati > Myxococcota > Myxococcia > Deltaproteobacteria bacterium. The sequence continues at coordinate 13,511 of JAJDNW010000137.1, forward strand.
CGGCCGTCAAGGAGGTGAAAAAAAGCCTCGAGACTGACCCCGGGAGCCAAACGATGGGATGGACACATGCCCTCGCTCGGCAATGCCAGAGCGCCCTCGATGAGCTGACGTTTCTCGTGCCGTGGACCTTGCTGCAGGCCTCTCCGGACAGGTTAAGCGGGTTTCCCCGCCTCGATGAGGTCCCCACGCTGCGCGAACTGGCGAGATTTGAGGTGGAGTTGCTGCCGGCCATCGAAGATCGCCTCGGCTCGGGCACCACTCCCGGGAAGAGGGAACGGTTGGGACAGATTCGCCGGCTCATAATCCAAGCGAGCAGCCGCGCTCAAGAGCGGATTGCCGCCATCGAACGTCTGGTGCAGCAAACCGGCGAACTGGCCGATATGGAGTATGACTTCCTGTTCGATAAGGAGCGTCATCTGCTGGCTATCGGCTACAACGTTGCGGAGCGCCGGCTTGACTCGAGTTACTATGATCTGCTGGCATCGGAAGCGAGATTGTCCAGTTTCGTGGCAATTGCTCAGGGACAACTGCCCCAGGAGAGCTGGTTTGCACTGGGGCGCCTGCTCACCACCGCCGGGGGAGAACCGATTCTCCTTTCCTGGAGCGGTTCGATGTTCGAGTACCTCATGCCGCTCCTGGTGATGCCGACGTACGCAGACACGCTGCTCGACCAGACCTACCAGGCCGCGGTCGAGAGGCAGATCGCGTATGGAAGGAGCCGAGGGCTACCATGGGGTATGTCAGAATCCGGCTACAACGCGATCGACGTTCATAGCAACTACCAGTACCGGGCGTTTGGTGTGCCCGGCTTGGGGCTCAAAAGGGGATTAGCCGACGATTTGGTCATTGCGCCCTATGCCTCGGCGCTGGCGTTGATGGTGGCACCCGAGGAGGCGTGCCTGAATCTACAGCGACTCGCCGCTGAAGGGCTGGAAGGAGCATACGGCTTCTACGAAGCGATCGACTACACTCCTTCGCGTCTGCCGCGCGGAAAACAGAGCGCCGTGGTCCGGTCGTTCATGTCCCATCACGAGGGCATGAGCCTTCTCTCTCTGGCCTATCTGCTCCTGGACCGTCCGATGCAGAAGCGATTCGAGTCAGATCCGATGTTCCAGGCGACGACGCTGTTGCTCCAGGAGCGGGTTCCCAAGGCCACAGCCCTCTATTGGCACACCGCCGAGTTTTCCGACGTACGTACGACTCCCGGCGGTTTGGAGATACCGATGCGGGTTTTCAGCAGTCCGGACACCCCCATACCGGAAGTGCAGTTGCTTTCGAACGGGAAATACCACGTGATGATCACGAACGCAGGAGGCGGCTACAGCCGCTGGAAGGACCTGGCAGTCACACGCTGGCGCGAAGACAGCACCTGTGACAACTGGGGCACGTTCTGTTACCTCCGAGACGTGACGAGCGGCAAGTACTGGTCGACCGCCTATCAGCCCACGCTCAAGGGTTCGGAGAAATACGAAGCGATTTTCTCGGAGGCGCGAGCAGAGTTCCGTTGCCGTGCCCATGGAATCGACACCCATACGGAAATCGCTGTCTCGCCCGAGGATGACATCGAGCTGCGCCGAATCCGGATCTCCAACCGCTCTCGCACGCGCCGGGCGATCGAAGTCACGAGTTACGCGGAAGTCGTTCTGGCCTCGCCGGCGGCGGACGCCCTGCATCCGGCGTTCAGCAATCTCTTTGTTCAGACAGAGATCCTCCGCCAGGAGCGGGCGATTCTCTGCTCTCGCCGGCCCCGCTCCCTCGGCGAACCCACCCCATGGATGTTTCACCTGATGGCCGTGCATGGGGTGGAGATCGGGGAAATTTCCTATGAAACCGACCGCAGTCGGTTCATCGGACGCGGCAACACCGTCGCCGACCCGCAAGCAATGAGCGGGCCTGCGGCGCTTTCGGGCAGCGAGGGCTCCGTGCTCGATCCGATTGTCGCCATCCGGTACCAGATCAACCTCGACCCGGAAGATTCGGCGACGATCAATATGGTCTCCGGCATCGGCAAGACGCGCGATGCGTGTCTGGGCCTGGTCGAAAAATACCAGGATCGGCGTCTCGCAGATCGCGTCTTCTATCTGGCGTGGTCACATAGCCAGGTGGTTTTGCGACAGCTCAATGCCACCGAGGCCGACGCACAACTCTACGGACGCATGGCCGGCTCAATCCTTTACGCCAATTCCTCGCTGCGCGCCGATGCGAGCGTTCTCAGGAAGAATCTCCGCGGCCAATCGGCGTTATGGGGCTACTCCATTTCCGGCGATTTGCCGATCGTGCTGCTGCGAATTGGGGACCCGGCCAACATCCAGCTGGTGCGTCAACTCGTGCAGGCCCACGCGTACTGGCGCTTAAAAGGACTGGCGGTGGACCTGGTGATCTGGAACGAAGATCACGCGGGCTACCGACAACTCCTCCACGAACAGATTATGGGGCTGATTGCCGCCGGTCTCGAAGCCAACGTGACCGATCGACCCGGCGGCATCTTTGTAAGACCTGCAGACCAGATCTCCAACGAGGATCGGGTTCTTATCCAAACGGTCGCTCGGGCCATCTTCAGTGACAGTCGGGGAGCCCTGACGGACCAGATCAGCCGTCGCGGCCTTGGGGGAGTAGCCGTGCCGAGCCTTACGCCAAACCGAGCGCGCCGCCCCGAACCCTCGCCAGAGGTCGCTTTGCCTCGCCACGATCTGCTCTTCTTCAACGGGTTGGGAGGATTCACCACGGATGGACACGAGTACGTCATTACGACCGCGCACGGGCAAGTAACACCGGCACCATGGGCGAATGTGCTCGCGAACCCATACTTCGGGACCCTCATCTCGGAGAGCGGCCTGGGCTGCACTTGGAGCGAAAATGCCCACGAGTTTCGTCTCACCCCCTGGACCAACGATCCCGTGAGTGATTCGAGCGGAGAAGCCTTTTACCTCCGTGATGAAGAGAGGGGCCACTTCTGGTCCCCCACGCCGCTGCCCGGCCGTGGGGGGACGCCTTATGTCAGCAGGCACGGATTTGGCTACAGCGTCTTCGAACACGTGGAACGGGGTATCCGCTCCGAGCTATGGGTTTACGTAGCCCTGGACGCGCCGATCAAGTTGACGGTGTTGAAAGTGCGCAACGAGTGCGGCCAACCCCGCCGGCTCTCCGCAACGGGATACGTGGAATGGGTGCTGGGGGACCTGCGGGCGAAATCGGCCATGCACGTAATCACTGAAGTCGACCCCGGGAGCGGAACGCTCTTCGCACGGAACCTTTACAACACGGAATTTGCCGACCGGGTTGCCTTTTTCGACGTGGACGATGCGACTCGGACCGTTAGCGGCGACCGGACGGAGTTTATTGGGCGTAACGGCACGCTTCGAAGTCCTGCTGCCATGACTCGGTCGCGGCTTTCCGGCAAGGTGGGAGCCGCTTTGGATCCTTGCGCCGCGATCCAGGTTCCCTTTGCGTTGGAAGATGGGCAAGAGCGCGAAATCATCTTCACGCTCGGCGTGGGGCGGGACGCCGATGATGCCCGCAACCTTGCGCGTCGCTTCCGGGGATCCGCCGCGGCGCACCAGGCGCTCGAAGAGGTGTGGCAATACTGGAATCACACGCTCGGCGCCGTCCAGGTGGAAACACCGGACCCTTCCCTCGATGTGCTGACCAACGGCTGGCTCTTGTACCAGACTCTATCATGCCGGCTTTGGGCGCGGAGCGGCACCTACCAGCCGGGGGGCGCCTTCGGTTTTCGGGACCAGTTGCAGGACGGGATGGCGCTCGTCCACGCCGAGCCGAGCCTTTTGCGCGAGCACCTACTCCGCTGCGCGACCCATCAGTTCCGGGAGGGAGACGTCCAGCATTGGTGGCACCCTCCCTCGGGCCGGGGTGTGCGGACCAACTGTTCTGATGATTACCTCTGGCTGCCGCTCGCGACATGCCGTTACGTTATCAGCACCGGGGACACCGGGGTGTTGGATGAGCCTGTCCACTTCATCGAAGGCCGCCCGGTAGACCCGGAGGAGGACTCGTATTACGATCTGCCCGGCCGGTCTGAAGAAAGAGCCAGTTTGTACGAACACTGTGTGCGAGCCATCCTGAGGGGCCTCAGGCTAGGTGGGCATGGCCTGCCCCTCATCGGCTCTGGTGACTGGAACGATGGTATGAACCTGGTGGGCGAACACGGCAAGGGTGAAAGCGTCTGGTTGGGGTTTTTCCTTTATGAAGTGCTCATGCAGTTCACGGAGGTTGCCCGCACACGGGGTGACCTATCTTTCGTCGAACGTTGCCAGAGGGAGGCGACCCAACTGCGCCAGAATCTCGAGCAGAATGGCTGGGATGGAGGGTGGTACCGCCGCGCCTACTTCGACGACGGCTCACCGCTTGGGTCGGCGAGTAATCCTGAATGCCAGATTGATTCGATTGCGCAAAGCTGGTCTGTTCTATCCGATGCGGGCGATGCCGGGCGCTCTCGCCTGGCCATGGAAGCGGTGGATAGACGCCTCGTTCGTCGCGAACACAGGTTAGTCCAACTTCTGGATCCGCCGTTCGACAAGTCGGGTTTGAATCCCGGCTATATAAAAGGATATGTCCCAGGCGTGAGAGAGAATGGCGGGCAATACACTCATGGGGCGATCTGGGCGGCGATGGCGTTCGCTGCAATGGGCGACAGCCGCCGCGCGTGGGAACTGTTGGCCATCATCAACCCGGTGAACCATGCGAGGTCTCCGGAGGCGATTGCGACCTACAAAGTGGAACCTTACGTCGTCGCGGCCGACGTGTATGCGCTCTCGCCGCACAACGGCCGTGGTGGATGGACGTGGTACACAGGCTCGGCTGGATGGATGTACCGGTTGATCGTTGAATCACTTCTTGGGCTGCGGCTGGAAGTGGACAAGCTGTATGTCGCGCCTTGTATCCCTGTGGGTTGGGAGGCGTTCAAGGTGCACTACCGGTATCGGGAGACCGTCTATCACATCGACGTCCTGCAAACTGGCCAAGACAAAGGCGGGGCGAGTGTGACCGTTGATGGAGTCGAACGACACGACAAGGCGATTCCCCTTATTGACGACCGCCAGGAACACTCGGTCGAGGTGAGAATACCCGGCTCGCGCACAGCCCTCCCATAACTTTGATGCGTAGTTGAAAAAATGGGACATAGAGATGCCTTTGCTTAACGCCGAAGAGGATCAAGCGAAGATCGTGGCGAAGATTCCGGATTGCTAAAAGATCGAAGGTTTACGGGAAGAGCAAGATGCGGCAAAGGCTGCTGTTGCGGCCACTGGGGGAGCCATCAAAGCGGCAGACAACGCCGGCACCGATATCAGTAAGGCAACCAAGGAGGCAGTCACTGTGGGGCTATCGAAGCTGGTGATGAAATTGGGACACAGGCATCGAAGGCGGTTAGGGCTGCCTTAAGAATTTTGTCAAAGGGCCAAAGACGCTATAAATCCGCCGCCTAAATAGGTAAGGCCTGAATATTTTTCATTCCTTATTTTGTCTCAATTGTAAATAAGGCGATTACACTATGGTCATAACGGGCAACGCAAAAATAACTGAAAAGGAGGTTTTCAAATGAGAAAAGTACTGTTCGCAAGGGGATTACTGGCAATAACGCTGCTGCTGGCCCTGGGGGCCTTGCCGGGTTGCGGCGAGAAGGACCAGAGCGAGAGCAAGACCGGAACCGTATCAAAGGAAGATG
>JAJDNW010000138.1 GCA_022340465.1 Deltaproteobacteria bacterium
AACCATTTTCCCCTGCACCTTGTCGTTCATGACCGGACCGGAAAGCCTGCTGGGCATCGTTGTCCACGACATCGCCATCTGCCTGGCAGGGGCGGTTTATGTTCAGCTGCTCAAGCCCGGTACCCTTGTGTCTTTCAGCAATTTTTCCACGATGACGGACATGCGGTCTCTACAGCCGGCATACGGCAGTCCGGAATTCCTTCAGGTTCAGATCATGTTTTACGAGGTCTGCCTGCACTATGAAATGAACTGCGTTCTTTGCGGGTGCTTGTCGGACGGCACCCGCAATGATTATCAGGGCGGGTTCGAGTCCTGCTTCACCGCGATAGCCCCCTATTATATGACCCGTGTGGAGAAAATTTGGTGTTACCCCGGCCTGATGGCCGCCTTTGCCGGGGGGAGTTTCAAGAAAATGATTCTGGACGAGGAATTGATGATCAACTGCAACCGGACCCTTCAGGAACCGGACCTGTCGTTCGACCCCATGCTCGAAGAAAAGCTGGCGGCATCTTTGGAAACGAAAAGCTTTCTGACGATCGGCTCCCCGGCCATCTACAGGCGAGAACAGCGGGTCAGCCCCATTTTCGACAAAAAGGGGATAGACCTCAGCAGCGATGCTTCGGAAATTCCCGTGGACGTCAATGTTGCCAAAGAGATCGAGAGACGGCTTGCGGCTTACGTTCCTCCGGATCGAAGCCCGTCGCAAATCAAACAGCTGCAGAAATACCTGCCGACCCACTGCAAATACTGAGATGCGGCTACAGGCGCCTTTTTCAGCGGTTTGTGGGGGGCCCCTTCATCTGAAAGAAAGTAACCCCGGCATTGCAAAAGCCCGATGCCGCCCGGTGGGGCGGATCGCTTATTTTTATCTCGAGCCACTCTCGTTTTTCGAATTCGCGCTGGCCTTGGGAAAGGAACCCCTGTATGAAAAAATGATTTCCACCACACCTCAGGTACCGCTGCCGCCCTCCTTGCACGTCCGAACCATGGCGTTGTACCGGCAATATTGCCTTGTCGAGGAAATGCGTGTCAAGACAACCCGGGGCCAGTTGGTAAGGTACCGGCTCCTCTCGATACCGCTCTACCCGGCCGGCAATCTCACCGCTCTGCTCAGCAGGTATCTATAGGGGCTGCCGGAGGCAGCATTTAATTGGGTAAATGCCTCGAGCGCAGCGGGCGGTGAGATGGACGATGCCTCATCGAGTTTTGCCGGCAGATCATTTCCCGAATTGACTTTGAGGTCGATATAAAATAAACGTGGCGGAAGTGCATGGGAATCGAACCCACCCGGGACGGTTTTAGCGCCCCACACCGGATTTGAAGTCCGGGAGCCTCACCAGTAAGCTGCGCACTTCCTTTCAGGTTGGTGGGGGGATATTACAGCCGGGAATCTGTTTTTGTCAACCCAAATAAAAGCGCTTCGGGGCGCTTTTATGCGACGCGGCTTCGCCTAATATTATTAATCTGGCCGCTATATAGCCCAGGGGGTCCAGGGCGTCCAAAGCGCATGGCTTGCTATGACCTATGAGCTATCAGCTGCGAGCTCATTCCTGGGGCCCTGATAGGTAACCATTCAAAGACGGTTTTCAGAGGGATGTATGATGATCGATGAAAAACGCATGGCGGATACGTTCATGAACCTGGTTAGGATCGATTCCGTGTCCAGGGAGGAGGCTGAGGTTTCAAACGTGATTCAGGGGATGTTGAAACCCCTGGGTGCCGAGATCGTGATCGACGGGGCCGGCGAAAAGGTCGGCGGCGACACCGGCAACCTGATCGCCCGCTTTGCCGGCAACGTGAACGTGCCGCCGCTTTTCCTGAATGCCCACATGGATACCGTCGGGCCGGGCAGGGGCATCGAACCGGTGTTCGAGAATGGCGTGTTTACGAGCAGGGGCCCCACGATTCTGGGCGCCGACGACAAGAGCGCCATTGCCATCATTTTGGAGGTGCTGCGCGTCATACGGGAAAACAACCTGGCCTGCGGCCCCCTGGAAGTGGTTTTCACCGTTTGCGAGGAGGTCGGGCTTTTGGGAGCCAAGCACCTCGATTACGACAGCCTGTCGGCGACCTACGGTTTTGCCCTGGACGCCACCGACCCCCTCGGGGTGGTGACCCGGGCGCCTTCGGCCAACGACCTGGCTTTTTCGGTTTTCGGCCGGGAAGCCCATGCAGGCGCCGCGCCGGAAAAAGGCATCAATGCGATCAAAATAGCCAGCCAGGCCATTGCGCAGCTGCAGCTGGGGCGCATCGACGCGGAGACGACCTGCAATATCGGCATGATCGAGGGCGGACTGGCCACCAACATCGTTCCCGGCCTCGTCAAAATCAGAGGCGAGGTGCGCAGCCACGACCCCGAAAAACTCGAGGCGGTTACGGCCAGGATCGTGTCCGCATTCGAGGCGGCGGTGGAAAACTGCCCCGAAAAGGATGTTGCCGCATCCCTGCCCGCCCTGGAAAGCGAGGTCCGGCAGGAATACACGCGGACGAATATACCCCCGGAGCACCCGGTGGTTGCCCTGGCCATGCGGGCGTCGGAAAACCTGGGCAGGGAGATGGCGTGCAAAACCACCGGCGGCGGGGCGGACGCCAACGTGTTTTTTCAGCACGGTATCGTCCTGGGCGTTTTAGGCACCGGCATGCGCAACATGCACACGGTGAACGAGTCGGTAAGGCTTTCGGACATGGTCCAGTCGGCGGAGCTCCTGTTGGAAATCCTGAAGCTGCATGCGCAAACGGCCGTATAATATCCGAAATTTAGACAGGATGTAGATGTTAACATCGTGAGAAGTAAATTCCCGTGAAACGTGGCTACTCGTTTAACGTTTAACGTTTTACGTTTCACCTTTCACGTTTAACGATTATATATTTCACCTTTCACGTTTTACGTTTTACGGTATATCGGGATAGCAAAAGAACCCAACGAACCCAACGAACCCAACAAACACAAATAACTCAACAAACACAACACAGGACGGTACATTCTGAAAATTGCATATTTCGATTGTTTTTCGGGGATTAGCGGGGACATGACCCTGGGGGCGCTGCTGGACCTGGGCGTACCCCTGGAATGGCTGCAGGAGAAGCTGCACGCCCTGCCCCTGCGGGGATTCCGGATAGAAATGGAACCGGTTTGGGTCAACGGCATCAAGGCGGCGCAGGTGAGCGTGGTGCCGGAAGATGACGGGGGCAGCCGGAACTACCGCGACATTCGCGCCCTGATTCAAGAGGGGGGCATACCGCCGGCTGCCAAAGCGACCAGCCTGAAAATGTTTGAAAAAATTGCCGTGGCCGAATCGAAAATCCACGGGACCACCCTGGACGAGGTTCACTTTCACGAGGTGGGCGGGCTGGACTCTATCGTCGATATTGTCGGAACCGCGCTTTGCATGGAAAAGCTGGGATTCGACCGGGTGACGGCATCGGCCATTCCCCTGGGGGGGGGATTCGTTGAATGCAGCCACGGCACCCTGCCGGTGCCCGCGCCGGCGACGCTCGCCATTCTCGAAGATGTTCCCGTCTACGGTGCCGGCACAGAGGGGGAGATGGTCACCCCCACGGGTGCGGCCATTGTCAGTACCCTGGCGGAAGCGTTTGGGAACCTGCCTGCCATGGAAATCGAAACGGTGGGCTATGGGGCCGGCCGGCGGCGGTTTGCATCGCGCCCCAATGTGCTGCGGGTGGTAACGGGGCATTGTAGTGAAAAAAACAAAGCATTTCAAAACAATGTAAACATGGAGGAGATCAGGGTCATCGAAACGACCATCGATGATATGAATCCGGAGCTGTTCGGGTATTTGATGGAAGCCCTGTTTGCGGACGGTGCCTTGGATGTTTACTGGTTGCCGGTGTTCATGAAAAAGAACCGCCCCGGGACCATGGTTCAGGTCGTTTGCGAGCCCGAGAGGGAAGCGATGCTCGTTGAGCGCATTCTGGCCGAGACCACCACCAGCGGGGTCAGGGCCTATGGGGTCGGACGTTACGCGCTCAAACGCGACATTGCAACAGTTGAAACCCCCTATGGAGAGGTTGCGGTCAAGCACATCGTCGCTCCGGACGGCGGCAGCCGCATGGTGCCCGAGTATGAGGTCTGCCGCGAGATCGCCGCCAGGGAAAAGATACCCCTGCAGAAGGTGTATGCGGACGTGGTCAAGGCCTGCGGCTGAATGCTTGGACGCTGGGAGGCTGGAAGGCTGGGATGCTATGAGGCTGGGAGGCTGGGAAGCTGGGAGGCTGGGATGCTATGATGCTGGGAAGCTGGGAGGCTGGGATGCTATGATGCTGGGAGGCTAGGAGGCCGGGGTGTCTAATCAAGTACTGTAAGAGCGGCGCAGCCGCGTCCCATAAAATCCACCGGGTCGCCGGGATTTTTCGGCAACCCGGTGGATTTTATTTTGACAAAAACCGCGGCACCGTATAGACACGGGCCATGCAATTCGGTAAACGGACGGTTCTGCTGCTTTCCTCCGGTTTTGGTACGGGCTACATCCCCGTGGCGCCGGGGACCTTTGGGACCTTGCCGGCATTGCCGTTGTGCTACTTTTTATCGACCCGTCCAACATGGTTCTCGCTTGTGTTCACCCTCGCTTTCATCGGCGCGGCCATCCCCCTGGCCCACGCCGGCGAAAAGTGGATGGGGCGCAAAGACCCGGGCTGCATTGTCGTCGATGAGATGGCCGGTATGCTGGTTACCCTGGCCGGCCTGCCGTTCAACCTCTATACCGCGGCAGCCGGGTTCGCCGTTTTCAGGGTGCTGGACATTGCAAAGCCGTTTCCCGTCCGCTATTTCGATCGCAATTTGTCGGGCGGGACGGGCATCGTCCTCGATGACGTCGTAGCCGGAATAATTGGAAACATTACTTTAAAAATAGCTATGTATCTCATTGGAATGATGGGATAAGACATTAACTATACGGTATAGGGTGTACGGTGTGAGGCGTGAAATGTGAAATATATAATCGTTAAACGTGAAAGGTGAAACGTAAAACGTTAAACGGGTGGCCACGTTTCACGTCTAACGTCTAACGTCTCACGAGTTTCACGTTTCACGTCTAACCTCTTACATCTCACGATTTTCGTAAACCGTAAACCGGGTACCGTATACCAAACCTCTAAAGGTGCCACGTGACAAAAAAACAATCCAAAGACAAATCGATCGAGCCGAAGGGAAAGCGCAAGGACAAAAAGAAAAGCGGTCTGCGGGAAAACGTCGAGGCCATCGTCATTGCGGTCCTTCTGGCGCTTTTCATACGTACGTTCGTGGTCCAGGCCTTTAAAATACCCTCGGGTTCCATGAAGGAGACCCTGCTGATAGGGGATCACATTCTGGTCAACAAATTCATATACGGTGTCAAATTGCCCTTTGTGGGCACCACGCTCATCCCCATTAAAAATCCACAACGGGAAGACATCATCGTGTTCAAATACCCCGAAAACCCCAAATTGGATTTCATCAAAAGGGTTATCGGCGTGGAGGGCGATGTCATCGAAATGCGGGACAAGCATCTCTATGTAAACCACAAACCCTACGAACGCAGCTATGCGATTCACAAAGATTCCTACATAATTCCGGGCGGATTCAACCGGCGCGACAATTTCGGGCCCATCACGGTGGCCAAAGATTCCCTGTTCGTAATGGGAGACAACCGGGACAACAGCAAGGACAGCCGTTTCTGGGGATTCGTCAAGCTCAAGGCCGTGAAAGGCAAGGCCTTCATGATTTACTGGTCCTGGAACAAGAACAACTCGGGCTCGATTCTTCACTATGTGCGTTGGGGGAGGATAGGGCATATGCTTAAATAACCCTCAAGATTGCAACGTTGAGGTTAAAACGGCTGGGAGGCTATAAGGCTGGGAAGCTCGGTGCAAGCCATCCAGCATCCAAGCATCCTGGCATCCCAGCCACCGGAAGAGGCAAAAGGTATGGATCTACTGCTCGAGGGCGGTCGTGTCATGGATCCCGACCATCTGGACGGGATCGCCGACATCCTCATAAGAGAGGGCCGCATTGCCGCCGTCCATCCGCAGGACCCCAAAACGCCTGCAGAGGGAGCTCCGGTCGCCGACGCCTCTGAGACTGTGCAGGTGATCGACTGCCGGGGCAAGATCGTGGCGCCCGGGTTCATCGATATTCACGTCCATTTTCGCGAACCCGGCTTCGAATACAAGGAGACCATCCAGACCGGGTGCAGGGCCGCCGTCCGGGGCGGTTTTACCGCCGTTTGCACCATGCCCAACACCGTTCCGGCCAACGACCGGCCCGAAGTCACCGCCTATATTTTGGACAAAGCCCGGGAAGCGGGTCTGGC
>JAJDNW010000139.1 GCA_022340465.1 Deltaproteobacteria bacterium
GAACACCGTAAAGCGGATGAAAAAGGAATTTACGATGACAGCGGAGCCGGAGCAGATGGTAAAAGGGTATTCCGATCCCATTACCGTGTACCGGGTGGACACATGAGATCTATGCACGACTTGCATTTGGAACCGCGACGAGGACGATGACTGCAACCCAGCAAAACGATGACAACCAAGAGAGGCGGCGGGGCTCATTGGGAACCTTTGCCGGCGTGTTTACACCCAGCATTTTGACGATTCTGGGCATCATTCTGTTCTTGCGCCTGGGGTACGTTGTGGGCGGCGCCGGGCTGGGCTGGGCGTTGGTCATTCTGGTGCTGGCCAACGGTATATCCATTCTGACAAGCGTGTCCCTGTCGGCGATCGCCACCAACATACGCGTCAAGGGCGGCGGAGACTATTATCTCATATCCAGGACGCTGGGACTGGAATTCGGCGGGGCGATAGGCGTCGTGCTTTTTCTGGCGCAATCGGTTTCCATCGGCTTTTACTGCATCGGTTTCGGTGAAGCTGTTGGCAACATGTTTTCAGGAACCGGCAGCGTTCTGCAATCACCGCAAGTGATTGCCGGAATCGCCCTTCTCTTTCTGTTCCTGCTGGCTTGGCTCGGTGCGGACTGGGCCACCAGGTTTCAGTACGTCGTTATGGCAATTCTGGCCCTGGCACTGGTTTCCTTTTTTACCGGAGGCCTCATGCGATGGGAGACCGCCAGGTTGATCGAGAACTGGAGCGCTCCTGAGGCCGGTTCCGGCTTCTGGATCCTTTTCGCCATTTTCTTTCCGGCCGTGACCGGCTTCACCCAGGGGGTCAGCATGTCAGGCGACCTGAAAGATCCGGGAAAAAGCCTGCCCCTGGGCACCTTTGCAGCCGTCGGCATATCGATTGTCATCTATTTTCTGGCGGCCGTGGTCCTGGGTGCAGCGACCCCGCAGCGGGATCTGATGGGGAACTTCGACGCCATGAAACAGGTTGCCCTGTTGGGGGGACTGGTCACGGCGGGCGTTGTCGCCGCTACCCTGTCTTCGGCCATGGCGTCTTTCCTTGGCGCCCCCCGTATTCTGCAGTCCCTGGCCGGGGACCGGATCTTCACCTTTTTATTGCCCTTTGCCAAAGGGGCCGGACCCGACGACAACCCGCGACGGGGGGCCCTGCTGTCCGGCGGCATAGCTGCGGCGACCATTGCCTTGGGAAAACTCAACCTGATCGCACCGGTGGTTTCCATGTTTTTCCTGGTGTCTTACGGCCTATTGAATTACGCCACCTTCTTTGAGACGCGCACCGGCAGCACCGCTTTCCGGCCCAGGTTTCGATTTTACGACGGGCGTCTGAGTCTTTTGGGTGCACTGGCCTGTTTCGGGGTTATGCTGGCCATCGACCTGACAGCCGGGCTGGTGGCACTGACAGTGCTTTTTTCAATTTACCAGTATTTAAAACGTACGGCCGGACCCGCCCGCTGGGCGGACGGCAAGCGTTCATATCATCTTCAACGCGTGCGTGAGCACCTTCTGGCAGCCGCTGCCGAGCCGGAGCACCCCCGTGATTGGCGTCCGCAGCTGCTGCTTTTCACCGACAGCCCAGGCAAAAGAAAGCCGCTCGTCCAGTTGGCCCGGTGGATCGCCGGCGACAGCGGATTGGTCAGTGTCGTCAGGGTCGTAAGGGAACAGGGTGCAAAGGGATTGAAGCGACAGCAGGAAATCCGGGCGGATCTGGAAAGGGAGATGGCCGTTTACGGATCGGACCTGTTTCCCCTGGTGGTCAGGTCGGAAGATTTCGACCAGGGGGTGGACATGCTGGTGCAGGCTTCGGGGATCGGCCCCTTGAAACCCAACATGATTCTCTTCGGCTGGCCGTCGGCGGAGAAACTGGAGGGGCCGCACATTTACAGGACCCTTTACGACCGGCATCTCAAGACAGTGTTCCGTCAGGGCCGCAGCATTATTATCCTGGATGCCAAAGCGGATGCCTGGTCGAAGATGGATGCCACCCCGGAGGTCGAGCGCAGGGTGGATGTGTGGTGGTGGAACGATGCCACCGGGCGGCTGATGCTGCTGCTGGCGCATCTTTTGACACGGCATAAAGACTGGGATCAGGCCCGCATCCGCATTCTGCATGCGGGCCACCGGGAGGGAGACTTCCCCGGACAGGGCGGGCTGAGCACCTTTCTCGAGGAGGTGCGTATCGAGGCCGAGGCCGTCGAGATCGTCAATTCCGATGCGGAAACGATTGCCGCCTGGTCAAAGGATGCCCCTCTGGTCTTTGTCCCGTTTCAACTGAAACACGACCATTCCGTGGACCCGTTCGGGAATCCCATCGAGGAACTTCTCGGCCGGCTGCCCTCCACCGCGCTGGTGCTGGCGGCCGAAGACATTGTTCTGGATGCGGAGCCGGAGGAGGGCCAGGCCGGAGAGATGGCCAGCGTTCGTGATCAATTGTCGGCGGCGGAAAAGCGGGCCCGGGAGGCGGAAAAAGCCGCCGAGAAGGCTTCCCAGGCGTTCGACGAAAAATTGAAGGGGTTGGCGAAGGCCGAATCGCGAAAAGAGCCGGAGAAAATCGAAAAAGCCAGAAGACAAGTGTTTGCAGCCGAAGAGGAGGCGGAAAAGGCCTCGCGGAAAGCCGCCAAAGCCGAAGCCAAGGTGAAAAATGCGCTGCGCGAGGCCGAGGAGTCGGGAGCCGTTTTGCCGGAAGATGACGAGCATACATCGGATGACCGGTAGAAAAGGGGACGGCATCGACCCGCGACAGCCGGCATCTTCCCTGTCGCCCGCTGCAGGATGGGCAAAGAATCGAATTAGACCGAATCACCACGGGAAATATTCAATACAAAACGGCCACGGTGTGGCCGGGTGGGTTTACAAATATGGCGGAAATAAAGAGCACGCTCGATTTGGTGATGGAGCGCACGAGGCATTTGTCCATGTCTCCGGAAGAGCAGGCAGCGCAACGGGCGCACGATTTTGAAAAAAGGTTGCAGGGGCTGTTGCAAAAATACAGCGATGATGCCGTGTCGTTCGATGAATTTCGGGAAAAACTGGCGGCACTGCAGAACGACCAGCAGGTGGACGGGTGTCAGGCGCTGCTGGAGGCGCTGGGCTCCTGGATCGATCCAGCCGGCGACAACGCGCGCTGGCTGCGGATAGTGGAATTTCTTAATCCCCCCGCCCTGGCCGGCCTGAAAGCGGTTCTTGCGGCATACCGCGAAAAAAGGGATGTTCTGCTGGAAGAAACCGGCCGTAAGCGGCTCGATGACCTTTTCAACGGGCAAGGCATCCGCGGCTCGGCCGTCGTGCCCAACCCGGCCGCCGACAACGCGTACCGTGATAGCCTGGCCGCCTTGACACGGGAAACGCTACGCGGCATGGAGAAAGCGCTGCAGGGCACAGGCTGAAACCGCGGCCGCGATGAACGGCCACCATCCAACCCGATCAACCTTTCCATTTATTTAGATAGGGTCCAAGGGGTCCAAAGCGCATAGGTCATAGTCGAGAGCATGCCATGAGCTATGAGCCATGAGCGCATTTCTCGGATCCTTATGGGGAACCATGCAAAGAGGGTTTTCAGACGGGGATGGATGCAAACGCACGCGTCCCCCGGGAGAGCCTTAAATATAACCGAACCACATCCGTTCGACCTGTTCGAAGTTGGCCCTGACCGCCTCGGCTCCGGAGACCACATCGCCGTGGCCGGAAAGCAGCCACCCTGCATCCAGAGTGGACAGGCCGCGGATGCTTTCCTTGAGCAGGCTGCCGTTTCCACCGGGCAGATCCGTCCGCCCCAGGCCGTTCTTGAAAATAACGTCACCGGAAAAAAGTGCCTTTTCCTGCGGCCAGTAGACGGCTATCGATCCGGGAGAGTGCCCGGGGGCGTGAACCACCTGCAGGGCAATGTCGCCGACCTCGAGCACACCTTCCTTCAGAAAAAAATCGGGCATAAATTGTTCCGGGTCGATGGGCACGGCGCTTTTCAGGTAGGCGGCCATTTTCCGAACCAGTTGCCATTCCTCGGCATGCAGGGCGAACAGGGTGCTGCCACCGAACAGGCTGACGGCTTCGACGTGGTCCGGGTGGGCATGGGTGCAGATTACCAGGTCGATGGCGTCGAGGGACAGGCCCGCCTCCCGCAAGCCCCGGCGGACATGGTCGAAATGGGCCGCATGGCCCGGGTCGATGAGGATGTTCTTTTCCCCGGAGCGGATCAGATAGGTGTTGCAGTTGTTGGCGGCAGGCGAGTTCCACAGGTATGCGTGCAAATTGGGTGTCAGTTCCATTGATCCGGCCTCGATAAATTGTTCAGATTAAGAGATGGCGTTTTTTTCAAGAATGCCGTTTTTCATGACAACCTTGACGCTATCGGGCTGGCCGAGGATCGATATGTCTTCCAGCGGGTTTCCCTCCACCACGACGATGTCGGCAATCTTCCCCGGTTCGAGCGTTTCGATCTGATCTTCCCTCTTCATCAATTCCGATCCCGCTCGCGTTCCGGCCACAGTGGCTTCCATGGGGCTCAACCCGGCCGCCGTCAACCTTTCAAATTCCATTCCGTTCATGCCGCACGGGCAGATCGTCGGGTCGCCAAGAAAGCCCGCCCCCAAGCCGATCTTGACACCGGCTGCAATTGCCTTCCGTTTATCGGTAATTTAATAACATTTACAATGATTTATTCATATATGTCAAGCGGTTGTGGCGATCCTTTTGTCCGGTTATCTGGTATTGCGAAACCCTTCCAGCATGTTGGGATGGTGGATTTCATCTTCCTGGTCGATAATGTGACAAACACGGCATTGGCCGTTGGAACCGATGGGGTAGGGGGTCCCCTGATACTGAAGGGGCTGCAAGTTGTCGATATCTTCCCCGAAAGGGTTTCTGGCCGGATAGATGGCGTGAGCGGCACCGTGGCATGCCGTGCAAACGAGACCGGCGTCGTCTGTGCGGTTATGGTAAAGCCGATCGGCCGTCGCTGTCCAGGCGCCGTATGCCACCTGATCGGTTTCAGGGGGGTGGAAATCGACATGACAATTCAGGCAGTCCGGCAGGTTGACCCAGGGGATCCGGGGCCGGATTTGGCTTGGTGATTCAACGGCCCTGGGTGCCAGATGCGCCATCAGTTTTTTCGCGGGTTCGTCTTTACCGGCCTTTTTTTCGGCAGTCAGCAGGCTCAGGGCGTGTTCTTCCAGGCTGAAGTGGCAGTTGACGCAGGTGAGTTCGATTTCACGGTGGATGCCTCTAAAGCTTTGAGTCAGGCCGACGGGCGAGGACGCATGACAGGTGCCGCAGGCCTCGTCCCCCATATCGCCAAGATAATTGGCGTGGAATCCGTGCATGGCGGCCGAGAGGTTCAAGCGTTTGGGGTCGCCTGTAACACCGGGGAGGTTTCCGGAATGACACGACTGGCACAAACGGGGCCGGCCCTTTTTTGCCGCCGCAAGCAGGTCGGTTCGGTTGATCCGGTCGTGGACCTCCAGGATGTTGGCGGCGGTTTCGTCGCTGATACCTGCCCGGCCGTCCACGCGCCAGGGGCCGCCGTGGCACGTTCGGCAGCCCATTTCCGTCGACACGGGCAATACCAGTGACGTTTGCGCCAGGCGCTTTCCGGTTTCCACTTCACGGGCCTCCAGTTTGAAAAGGGGATAGGGGTTGAAGGACCCGTTGCGGCGGTAAGGGGTCACCGGCAGTTCATCCGCGCCGTAAGCCATGGTTTCATTGTCGAAGCGCAGCGTCCCGTTGATGGTGTTGCCTGTAAGGCCGGTGCCGCCGGGCAGCACCTTGCCTGTCAGCGACTTCGATTGTTTCCAGAAGTCCACATGTGCCGCAGGATTGTCATGGTCGTTCCCCACGGCGTAGGTGATCGCCACATCTTCGGTGACGATTTCGGGCGTCTCGCCGCGCCTGATCAGCTGGGCGCGGATGGAACCGGTAGGCGGCCCAAGGGACCAGAAGGCATTACAGTCAGACATGATCTGCATACCGCTTTTACTCCAGGCCAGAAGCACATATGCTGACGTTTCCGAATCAAAGGCTTCCGGGGTTACTTCCAGCGGAATTATGGGCTTCTGTTTTGCGATGGGGGCGGTTTTACCGTGCAGTCCCTCGACAAGATAGCGCGCCAGGGCGCGCCGTTCGTCAGCGGTGCCCATGAAAGGCGGCATGTATTGCAGAATTTTTCCCTGTCCGGCCAGCTGGGCCTGCATGCCGACACGTGAAAAGTGGGCGGTTCGCGGAAGAATGTCGTTCATGGGGCCGCCGATGGAATGGCAGCCGGAGCAGGCGATCCTGAAAATTTCCCGGCCGGCTTTCATTTCATTGGCCGGGGTCAGGCGACGGCTCCGGACCCAGCGTGCACTTTTCAAGAGGCCCTCCCGGTTGATATCGGCTTCCTGACCGACCCGCACCGATGTCGAGTAGGTGTGCCCGAGGATGAGGTAGGGCCGCCTGCCCGCCTCTCTGATCCATTCGAACGCTCCCATGTAGACGAGCCCCAGGACAAGGCACAAAAAGGCAGCTGTCACCTGGAGGTTTGCAGGTATCCGCAGGCGCAAGATCATGGCCAGAATCAGCAGGACCGGCAAGAGTCCGCCGAAAACGGACAGGGCCGGAACAATTTCCGGGGAATGGCCCCGAAGCATGATCCTGGCACTTTCCGGCAGTACGGAATAGTACCACAGGGCGGCAAGCACCATGACCGGCAGGGGGAAGATCAGCCACCGGCTGCAGTAGCCGAGCAGCCGGTTTCTGAAACCGGCATCGGCAAGGAACACCGCCGTCAGAAACCCGAAAATACCGGCTAAAAACAGGGAAAGCGCCGTGCGGAAAAAAAGAGCCGGCAGCATGGAGGGGTTGAAAAAGCCGTTCCAGAAACTTCCGGTCTTCAGCCATTCGCCGGGGGTTAGCATGAAATCAATGATGCCGTTAACGAAAAAGAGAGAGAGCCAGGCAAAAATAAAATAGAGCCACCCGATTTTGAGATGCGACGACCGGTCGATGTTGTCGAAGCGGTAGTAGTAAAGAAAGAGAGCGACTATTTCCCCCAGGAAGCAGACCCACTCCGTGGCCCAGCCAAAGAGAAAGGTGTGCACCAGGGTGGATGTGACAGTGGGACTCAACAGGGAGATGGTGAACCAGATGCCGACCCCGGTGATGCCGCCGAACACCATGGTCAATAAAAGAAAGAAACGGGTGTGCGACCGGACGTAGGCCAGGAGGCGTTCGTCCTTTTCGCGATAGGCCTTCATTTCGGTCAGGACCAGAAAAAGCCCGCCACCGACGGCAAAATGGGCGACATAAACGTGCAAAACCGCGATGACGACCATCAGCAGGCCGCCGCCGGAAAAAGCCAATTCCCACACCGGATAGTTCATGAGGCCGCCTCCGGTTTTTTTCCGAACGCCAGTTTGAGCATGTACGTGACGCCGACAGCGCCGATGCCGAGGGCAACCAGAAACAATACCAGAGAACCGTACTGGGGAACGACCTTCAGAGTGGAGAGCGTGAAATAGGGCTCCAGACTGGATGTGCGCAAGTGGTCGCGCATGATTACCATGCATGCAATGGTCAACACGGTCGAGACAACGCAAGGTTTCGTTTGGTTCCGGAATGAAAACACGAGGGAGAGGATCGTTCCCGTAAGTCCCAGTGCAAAGGATGTGGTCGCGACGGAGGACCCTCCCATGAAAAGGCCGGTCAGATGGCGGGGGAGGGACGCAAGCCACCAGGATCCCACGACGAACTGCAGCAGGGTGGCGCCGGCGAACCAGCGCAGCCCCTGTTCGATATGCCGGTGGTGCCGGCTGTTGCCCCCGCGGCCTTTCACCTCCCACACAAGGGCCAGGAACAGGCCGCCGACGGCAACGGCGGACAGGACAACGTGCAGGTATCGCGGGGCCAGCGTGGGCTCGGAAAGGTTAAGCAGGAGGCCGTTGGGGGCGTCGAAATATCGGGGCCATTTTTCCGGCGAGAGCATCATGGTCATGTTGTTTGAAAAAAAGAAGCCGATGATCAGCAGGATGGCGACGGTCAGCCCCATGAAGACGATTCTGGCCGAACCGACGGCGTCGAAGCGATAATGATAGAGATAAGCGCTGTAATAAGCGATGATCAAAAGGGCGATAATGGAGAGCCAGTAGACGGCCATCATTATCGAGCTGGTGTAAATGAACTGACCGTACAACGCCTGGATGAAGAGCAGGGGCGCCACCCCCATGTTGACGGTAAAGGCGATGGCATAGGGCAGTTTCGAACCGATTTCCCGGTTGCTTTCCCCGGTCCGGGAGGCGGTGAAAACAGATTGGGCCAGGGCAATGATACCGATGCCCAGCATGGTGTTCATGCAGAGAAGATGCAGCAGAAAGGTGCTCAAGAGTAAAAGCTTGAGCCACCCCCAATGCACGGGAATGGCGTCGGCCGCCGGAATGAGTGTTGCGGGGTCCATAGTCAATTTCTATAACGTTTTAAAGCGTTTTCTGCAAATTCAGCGACCCCTTTTTGATGAAAATCCTGATGCCAATAGAGCGAGATCTTCGTCTGATCGCTCAACAGGTTTTCCAGTGTTGCACGTACGGATCTTTCCCGTATGGCACCGGCTGTCAGGGCGGCAAGGCCCCTGTGTTCGGCATCGGTGGATTGCAGGTGGGGCAGGAGAAACGGTCCCGCGTCCATGACCAGCGCCGGCCGGGTGTCAGCCAGCCTCGCCAGTCCCCACAACAGCCCTTTCTGCAGTTCCGCATGTTCGAGAAAATTTCCGTCCGGGTTGATGTAGGAAACCAGTATGCGGTGATATTCATCGGCCAGCCTTCGATGGCAAGCGGTTATTTCGCCCATGGCTTCCGGCGATCCCCAGCCGATGCCACCGGATTCATCGTTCAGATTCCATATCAGGCGGCGCATGACGATTCGGGACGCTTCCATGTCGGTATGGGCCAGATTCGATACAACCGCTCCCATGGCGGAGACCGCATGCCATTTTATCGGGGGGCTCATGTGGTACAGGCAACCGAAAAGGGCGTTGACAACCTGCCTGGCGGGCATGGCCGTCAGGCAGGCCAGGCTTTGCCGCAGGTCGGGAGCGGAGAGGTATTCAAGGATCTCTTTTTTTAGCTGTCTGGTACCCATAAATTTTCACGCCCAAACGGGCACAACGAAGCATAAAACAAGGGACTATATGGAAATGTCATAACTATCTTCTAAACAATAGAAAATGAAAATTTATAAAATAAAAGCGCTAAAAATAGGCGTCCGGTGTCTCGGCTTTAACGTGGTGCCTTTAAAAGCGACATGAAACTGAATTTTGAGGTTGAGGCCTGTTTTTAATGAAGGTGTCCTAGAAGGATATGACGTCGAAACCATCCTGGATGTAGCCGGACATGGACGGATGCCCGTGCATGTCGTCCAGCAGTTCCAGTCCTTCCGTCTTTACGACGTCCAGCGTACCCATTTTCCCCGCACAGGCCTTGCAGGCACCGGCGACAAGCCCGGCAGCCCTGGTTTTTTCCCACAACCCGTGCAGGGGATTGTCGGTTTGGGCGAGGGCCGGGAGCAGCCCGGTGGCCGCCCCTTCGACGACCACCGCGGCCTGGTAGCCTTTGGCCTTCATGTCCAGGGCGTTCAGCAGCACGTGGATGAAGCACATGGGATCACCGTTGAATACAAACAGTGCGATTTTTTTCATAACTCAACTTTCCCGACAATCAATAAAACCGTGGCACACGATTTTATTCCCAGTAGATACAATCTTCCGGGCAGTATTTTATGGCGTCGTCGACGTCGTCGACAGGATATACATCGAGCTCGGCGACCTCGATGTATCCGGCGTCGTTCATCCTGAAGACTGATGGCGCCACGGCGATGCACCCCTCACAGAGCGTGCAGCGTGCGATATCAACCGCAGGCTTGCGCAACGGCCTGTCCAATCTCTTTCCCGTAGTTATAGCAAGCCGCCAAGGCGTCGGCATCGGGGATGTACTGGATTTTCATGCCCGGTTCGACGATATCGAACTTCATGGCCTCGAGTTCATCCCTGATCAGTTTGACCGACTCGCCGCTCCAGCCGTAGGAGCCGAAGACACCGCCGATTTTATTAATCGGTTTCAACCCTTTCATGTAGCACAGGGTGTCGGCCACCGTGGGGAACATTTGGTTGTTGAGCGTCGGGGAGCCGACGACAACGGCCTTGGCGTCCAGCACCTCGGTCATGATGTCGCTGCGATGGCTGCTTCTGATGTGGATGGGCCGGACGTACACCCCCTGATCGGCGATTCCCTTGGCAATGGCTTCCGCCATCTCCTTGGTGCTGTTCCACATGGTGTCGTAAACGACAACCGCTTTTTTTTCGGCCGCCTGTTCGCTCCACCGGGCATAGGCGTCGATGATTTTGGCCGGATCCCTGCGCCAGATGATGCCATGGTCCGGGCAGATCATGCCGATTTCCAGTCCCAGATCCGTCACTTTGGAAATCAACTTGAGGATGAGCGGGGAATAAAGCATCAAAATATTCGCGAAATATTTTTTGGCCTGATACATGATTTCATCACCGGCCGTGTCATCGAATTTTTCGAAACCGGCATAGTGCTGCCCGAATCCATCGCTTGAAAAAAGGATTTTATCTTCTTTCAGATAGGTAAACATGCTGTCCGGCCAGTGGATCATTCTCGTTTCGAGGAAGGTCAGGGTCCGTTGACCGAGGCTCAATTCCTGGCCGGTTTTTACCGGTTGATAGTTCCATTTTTGCGGGAAGTGTTTGGCCAGGTTCTTGGCCCCCATTTTGGAGCAGTAAAGCGGCTTTTCCTCGCCGATGCGGTGCATGACCCGCGGCAGGCCGCCGGAGTGGTCCATTTCCGTGTGGTTGCTGACAACGATGTCGATCTTGGCCGGGTCGACCACCCTGGCGATGTTGGCGAGAAGCTGATCGGCAAAGGGGGCTTTGACGGTGTCGATCAGCGTGATTTTTTGATCCATGATCAGATAGGCATTGTACGTGGTGCCGGCATAAGTCGAATAACCGTGAAAGTCGCGGATATTCCAATCCGCGACACCGACCTCGTAAATGCCTTTGGCGATTTCGACAGGTACCATGTGTTGACCTCTGTAGTGGCGATTGACAATGTCCGGGCGCTTTTCACCTCGAACGTCAGTAAAACGGCGACAACGTCCCGGACGATTGTCAGGTTAGGGAAGAGCGCCGCGGACGATGCTATTCTTCTTTTTCAAAGTCGTCTTTGGAGGCACCGCAAATAGGGCACTCCCAATCGTCCGGTACATCTTCCCATTTCGTCCCGGGAGCGACGTCGTTGTCAGGGTCCCCCTCTGCCGGGTCATACACATAGCCACAGATGGTGCATACATACTTATCCATTTTTTTCTCCTTTTGCTGCGGGTTCACGCCTCGATTTCCGATACAGGAAGCTTCGGCGCATGGATTAAAAGGTTTGTGCGCTAAACGCTTTTTTAAGGGGCTATCGAAGCCAACAAAAAATGCCGGCCTTTACCGATCGCACCCGACGATTCATTTCAAAATGACGAACACACTCCTGCTACCCTTAGAACAGGATGCCTATTTTTTCAAGTCGGGCAGCCATCATTCACCCCAAAGGCTTGAACAATTTTTTCCCGGCACCGCAGATGGGGCACTTCCAATCATCGGGCAGATCCTCGAACCGGGTTCCCTTGGGAATTTTCCCCTTTCTGTCACCCTTGTCAGGATTGTAGATGTACCCGCAGTTGACTGTCTGGCACTGATACATTTCTTCCGGTTTTACCATTTTTTTCTCCTGATTGATGTCGGTTTTGATATCGTCAATACTCGCTCACAAGTTCGGAAACTTTTTTTTCTATTCGGTCACGGACCTCGTTCATGAACGCGAGCGGCTTTTCAGACGGATCCGGGAGATCCCAATCCAATCGCTCCACCCCCGGAATATAGGGGCATTCTTCACCGCAGCCCATGGTGACGATTATTTCCGGCTTAGATGTTTCGATGACCTGATTCAGCTCGCGGGGCCGGTGGAAGGCCATATCGATGCCTTTTTCAGCCATCGCCCGAACCATCAACGGGTTTAACGCTTGCACCGGTGCACTTCCGGCCGTCATCACATCCAGACGGTCGCCGCCGAGGATTGTGGCAAACGCACCGGCCATCTGGCTGCGGCATGCATTTTCCCTGCAGGCGAAGAGGATCTTTTTGCGTGGTTCGGCCGGTACCAGTTTATCGGCGATGAACGTTTCGATATCTTCGTCGAGGCCGGGGACCTTGAGCATGGCTTGCCGGTCCTCGACATTGCGATAGGTAATGCTGCCGGCGAAGTCGGCGTCGATTGCATCGAAAAAATATTTGGCCACCAAATGCACGCCATCGAAGAGCTGGCGCCCGCCGCTGCCTCCCATGGAAAGCAAGCACCCCTTGCGGCGTTTTTTCAAGGGGTCGGAAAGCCTGAAGCGGTATTTTCTCGACCAGAGCGTTTGCGACCGATCGATGAGTGCTTTTATCTGAGCGGTGACATTGTAAAAAAAGACCGGTGAAGCCAGCACAACGATCTCCGCCTCCCTCAGCAGGTCGTAGATTTCACCCGTCATGTCATCATCGTCAATAATGCAAACCCCTTTTTTTTCGCAATACCCGCATCCCCGGCAGGGTTCGATGTTTTTTTTCGGCACGTCGACGGTGACGGTTCGCATACCCTGTGCCTCGATGGCATCCATGAAGCGGGACAAGAGATAGTTCGTGCTCCCATTTTTTCGGGGGCTGCCTTGTAGACCGAGTGCGAGCATGGGGGACCCTTTATAGCGTTTGACAGAATAAGGTTTCGAAATCAAATCATAAAATCGTGGTACACGATTTTATTTTACGTGACATTTGGAACAGGTCGTCGGGCCACTGGGATTGCCGGCCCTTTTTTCATCCTTGTGGCACTTGACGCATTGCTTGTTCATCACCTGCTTCTTCTGCAGCTGGCCGGCCGTTTTCATGTTTTTAATACTGCCTGTTTCTTTGGGAAAAACGGCATGGCAGGTGCTGCAGTCCTCGAGTCGATCCTGGTGGTCGCGATGCGGGAAGGGGACATCGCCCCGCGAGCCGCCGTAGATCTTAATGTTTTCGGCGCCCCGGTCGGCGGCCCCGGCAAACGCAACGGCGGAAACGATGAGGAACACGATTCCGACGAATACCATACTGGTTTTCATTGCTACTCCTTTGGGGTGACGGCGGCGCAGCCGCGTTTCATAAAAAATGGCGTCTGCACGGGAAGCATGCAGACGCCGTTCTTTGTATTAGTAAGCTTCTTCCAGCGACAGGTCTTCCTCGCTGATTTTCTTTGAAAACACGGCATAGACCCAGATCTGGTAAACCAGGACGATGGGAATGAAAAGGATGACCACGATCAGCATGATCCTCAGCGTCAAGGGACTGGATGATGCATTGAAAGCCGTCAGGCTGTAGGCCGGATCGATGCTTGAGGGAAACAGGTTGGGGAACAACCCGATGACGCCGAAAAACGTGCAGAACACGATGGTGGCCGCCGAAGAGAGCCAGGCCTGAAGATAGGCCATCTTTGCCAGAAAGAATTTAATGCCGATAAGGGCGGCGACCGCTGCAAGGGGAACCAGGAACAACAATGGATAGGCCAGGTAGTTGGCATACAGCGGTGTGAAGATGGCCGTAGCGGCCAGGAAGACCACCGCCACGCCCAGCAGAACCGGCCATAACCCCTTGGCGGCGGAAGCGGCCCGGTCGTGAAGATCCCCGTCGGTTTTGACAGCCAGCCAGAGGGCGCCGTGCACCAGAAAAAGCGCAACGAACAGCAGGCCGCCCAGAATTCCGTAAGGATTCAGCAGGGTAAAAAGGTTGCCTTGAAAAATACCCTCCTGGTCGATGGGGACTCCCTTGAATATATTGCCGAAAGCCACCCCCAACAGCAGCGCCGGGGCAAAGCTGCCGATGAAAATAGCAGCATCCCACACCTTGCGCCACAGAGGACTGTCGACCTTTCCCCTGAATTCAAAGGATACGCCCCTTAAAATCAGGGCGAACAGGATGAGCATCAGCGCCGAATAAAGGGATGAAAACATGACCGAATAGACCAGAGGAAAGGCCGCAAAGGTCACACCGCCGGCGGTGATCAACCAAACTTCGTTCCCATCCCACAAGGGCCCTAGAGAATTGATCATTTTGCGCTTGTCCTGGTCCGATTTACCGAGGAACGGATACAAGGTCCCCACGCCGAAGTCGAAACCGTCGGTCATGAAGAACAACGCCCATAACAGACCCCATAGAAAAAACCATACTGCTTGTAAGACCATGTCACCCCCCATAAAAAACCGTTTTTCGCATCCTCGCTGGACAATGCCGGCAATCAGCCGATGTTCGCCGAATCGAGGTGTGTGAAAATCGATATAGAATAATGTATGCGTTGTTAACCATCAGCAGGTTCAGGTCCTTTGGCGGCATTCTTGGCGATCAGGTAGAGTCCCACCAGCCCCAACAAGCCGTAAACCAGAATAAAGGCAACCAGAGATGTGAGAACCTGTGAAGCAGCCACGGGCGATGCCGCTTGCGTGGTCTTGAACAGGCCGTAAACGATCCAGGGCTGGCGGCCGACTTCCGCCAGAACCCATCCCATCTCGATGGCGATGTAGGGCAGGGGAATGGCGAAAAGCATGATCCAGAGGTACCAGGTGTGTTCCAAAAGTCGCTTTCTCAGGGCCAGGCCGACAATGGTCAGGAGCGGGAAAAGGGTTCCCAGGGCCACCATTGTTCTGAAGGATAACAGAGAAAGCAGGACCGGTGGCCGTTCTTCCCTTGGGAAATCCTTCAGTCCCTTTACCACTGCATTGGGGTCATGATACCCCAACAGGCTGAGCAGATATGGTAATTTACCGATTTCAATAGAATTTTTCTCATGTTCTTCATCGGGTACGGCGAACAGAATGATGGGTGCCCGGGCCTGGGTTTCCCAGTGCGCTTCCATGGCCGCCAACTTGGCCGGCTGTGCCTCGGCGACATGCACGCCATGCATGTCCCCGGTAGCGGCGACGACAATGGAGGCGACCAGGCCGAAGATCAGCGCTATATCGAAGGATTTGAGGGCAAACGACACATGCTGTTTTTTGATCAGATGATAGGCGCTGACACCCATGACGAAAAAAGCGCTCAGCAGCATGGCCGCCGGTACGGTGTGAACAAATTCGAGAATGGCAAATTTATTGGTGATGACGGCGCCGAAATCCGACAATTCGGCCCTCCCGTTCCTGATGACATACCCCACGGGCTGCTGCATCCACCCGTTGGCAATCAAAATCCAAAGGGCGGAAAGGTTGCCGGCCAGGGCCACCAGCCACATGACGGCGGCGTGAGCCTTTTTGGAGAGCTTTTTCCAACCAAAGATCCAAACACCGATGAAGGTCGATTCGAGAAAGAAGGCCACGGTGGCCTCGATGGCAAGCAGAGATCCGAAGATGTCGCCCACGTATGCGGAATAGCGTGACCAGTTGGTTCCGAATTGAAATTCCAGGGTAATGCCGGTGACGACACCGAGGGCAAAATTGATCAGGAACAGTTTCCCCCAGAACTTGGTCATCCTGAGATAGGTTTCATCGCCCGTCTGCACATATCGGGTTTCCATGACGGCTATGATGATCGAGAGACCCAGTGTCAGCGGAACGAACAGGAAGTGAAACATGGTTGCGGCTGCAAACTGCAGCCGCGAGAGCAATACAACGTCCATGACGACTCCTTAACAGCTAAATAATCGCTGGATTAACGATGGCAGGTCGGACAGAAATGCTGGAAATGGTTATGCGCCGCCTTCGAGAGTGCATTGGGTAAAATCGATCTCCTTGCCGCATTTGGCGCAGTGATGAACTTTGTCAAATTCATCCGAAAAGATCTCTTTGGCTTCGCCGCACGCCGGGCATTTGCATGAAAACGACTTGAGGTTTTTGAACTGTTCGTAACCGGGGCAATGTTGTGGTGTGGACATGATGACCTCCAATACACGTTTTTTAATTTACATCAGAAGCGATACATTTCAAATGATGGCATCACAGTCGATGCGCTGGCGCTTTGGTGTTGATTACGACACCATTGAAACGCTCAGATCAAGTGAACGCTTAATGAATCATACCTTAATTTTTTGTGCAATCTGTTTTCCATATTCCTGCGCCATTTGAATGCCTCCGCCGAGGCTGCTTGATTTCAGCCTGAGTGGACCGCTGACCATATCCATCCGGAAGATGTTGGCCATGGTTTCGAAGATGCGGTCCGGTGCCTCGCCACTCCATCCGAAGGCGCCGAATCCGCCCCCTACCTTGTTTTGCAGGGCCGCTTTTTCGGCCAGAAAAAGCATGGTTTTCATTGCCTGCAACATCTCGCCATGATAGGTCGCGGATCCGAATACATAAGCGTCGTATCCATCGAGGTCGGTTTCTTTTTTTATGTCCTTGACATTTTTGACACCAGCCTCGTGGCCGGTGAAACGGACGCCTTCGGCGATGAGGTTGGCGATTTTTTCGGTTTCACCCGTGCGCGAGGCATAAACGACGAGTACGTTTCCCATTGTACAACTCCCTTTTAATTCGGATGTTCCCTCAACTTAGGCAACCGTTAGATGCGTTTGTCCTTGCCGTCGAATTCACAGTCAGGTGTGTAGCATGTATTGTCTAAAAATTCACACTTCTGTTTACAGGACGGGCACTGGTCCGGCGGGGCGTCCGCTTCCAGAGCGTATCCACAGTTCGAGCATTTCCAACTGGCCATGATGGTATCTCCTCTCTTTTTATTCGCCGGCACCCAATTCGGATGGGGCCGGTCTTTTCATCAATTCGCGGTCGATCATGAACAGGCCGCTTTTGTCATCCTTAACGAGTCTCAGCTGTTCGAGGACGCCGCTTGCGTTTTCCTCTTCCTCCACTTGCTCGGTAACAAACCACTGCAGAAAAATATGGGTGGCATGATCGCGCTCATTATCGGCGATTTCCACCAGGTCATCGATCATGGCGGTCACCTTTTGCTCATGCGCCAAGGTGTCCTCGAACACCGCTAGGGGAGAATCCCATTCATGGGGCGGCGTATCGATGGCGGCCGGAATGAACCGGCCGCCACGCTGATTGATGAACTCATAAAACTTCATGGCATGAACGAGCTCCTCCTTGGCCTGTTGATACATCCAGTTGGCGAATCCGTCCAGGCTGATGGATTTGAACCAGCCGTTCATGGACAGATAGAGGTAGGAGGAATACATTTCTGCGTTGAACTGAGCGTTCAATGCATTTTGCACGTTTTCGTTCAGCATTTTCTATCCTTTCCAGAGGCCGTGCAGGTTGCAGTAGGCCCGCGGGGTGACATCGGTTGCATCCGTTTTGAACACCGCTTCCGGGGCATCGCCCGGTTTGAGGTAATGGACGAGACTCTCGGGGCCCGCCAAAAGCTCGATCCATTCGATGTAATGTTTTTCCTCCATTGGATGGGCGACATCGCCCACCTTTACCTTGAAGCCGCCGTCGATTTTTTCAAGTACGGGGACATGCTTTTCCTTGGCGGCATCGACCGTGTTTTCGGTCATCAGCACCATGGCCTGTCCGCAGCACACCAATTCGCCTTCACCGCCGTGGAAAACCTCGACAATATTTCCACAAAGCTCGCACTTGTAAACTTCGCCTCTCTTGGCCATTTTTAAATCTCCTTTCTTTCGTTTGTTGGTTCTAATGTCAGGTTCGACGTTTCCGGATTACCAATTCTCTCCCAAAAGCTCGAAATGGGCCTGGGGATGTGCGCATGCCGGACAAGTTAACGGGGCCTCCTGACCTTCATATAGGTACCCGCAGTTTCTGCAGCGCCACGTGACGCTTGCATCGCGTTTGAAAACTCTGTCGGCCTCGATGTTGGCCGCCAGGTCGAGATAGCGCTTTTCATGCTGCTTTTCAGCCACCGCGATGGCTTCGAAAATCATGGCTTCGGCCTCAAAGCCTTCAGCGCGTGCTGTTTTGGCAAATTCCGGATACATGGTGGTGTGTTCATAATTTTCGCCACCGGCAGCTTCCTTCAGATTTTCCAGTGTCGATTCGATGGCACCAGCCGGAAATGCCCCCGTGATTTCCACCTCTCCGCCCTCCAGCAATTTAAACAGTCTTTTGGCGTGCTCCTTCTCCTGTTGGGCGGTTTCTTCGAAAATGTGCGAGATCTGTACGTACCCCTCCTTTTTGGCTTTGCTGGCAAAATAGGTGTAGCGGTTTCTGGCCTGGGATTCGCCGGCAAATGCCGTCAGAATGTTTTTCTCAGTTTGTGTTCCTTTTAGATTACCCAATGTTTTCTCCTTTCTTTATTGCGGTTGTTGTCGTCTATAAGGCTGTCAGGGACAGTCTTTGCCCCGCCAGTCCTTTTCCAAGTGTTTCCGGCGTTCGACTTCAGCCAATTTTTTTATTTTATAGGCGGAATCGCGGAGGATACCGTACAAAACACCGCAGCCGGTATCTTCCCTTTCCGCATCGCCTATATTGGCTAGATCGATCATCTGGTCCGTCAACAAAAGGGTCTTTTTAATATTTTGATCACAGGCTTTCACAGACATCACATCTCCGCTGGTTAATGTGGGCCGCCAAAGGGCGACCGGCCATCTAGCTGTGTTTCATAACTTAATCAAGATGCGTGCCAGAGATGCGTTTCACTGTCATTTTTCCCTTTTTAAAAGTCAGGTCATTTGCAGAAGGCGCTTCCGGGACGTTGACCGTGTCATCGCTGCCGAGATCCGAAAACTTAACCTTCTGTTATTTCATTGATATTAGCGATTCCTGTTTGCGGGAGTATCGGGAGCCATCACGCTTGGCCTCGGATTCGGCAGCGTTTCACGGCCCTGCCTGCCACGGCGGTTGCAGCCTGCTGCAGACGGTGGCAAACGGTGCAAAACATCAGGCCCTTTGTATTTTAATTATATGTAACCTCCTGAAAATACTTTTATAGATTGTAATAAGGCTGTATCACGAAAGTATGTGATACAATAGTGTCTCGTAAGACAAGCTTGAACAATTTCATGCTACGTGCCGTCCTGTTCACGCAGGGTCGGGCGTCATTCGAGAAAGAGGTCGGTACTGATGTAGCGCTCTCCGGTACTCGGCAAAATGACGACGATACATTTTCCTTTTGAATCGTTCCGCCGGGCAATTTTCAGGGCGGCGGCCATGGCGGCCCCGGATGAGATGCCGCAGAGAATACCTTCTTTTCTTGCCAGCAGGCGCGCGTTTTCAAACGCCTCTTGATCGCTCACCGTGACGACTTCATCGATGAGCTCCGTGTCCAGATTAAGGGGAATGAACCCGGCTCCGATACCCTGAATTTTGTGCGGCCCCGGTTTGCCGCCTGAAATAACGGGCGAGGCTTCAGGTTCCACGGCAATGGCTTTGAAGTCGGGCTTTTTCTCCTTTATGGCCCGGGCAATACCGGTGATCGTGCCGCCGGTACCCACGCCGGAGACCAGAACGTCCACCTGGCCCGCTGTATCTTCCCAGATCTCCTTGGCGGTGGTAATCCTGTGTATATCGGGGTTCGCAGGGTTTTGGAACTGGTTCGGCATGAACGTGTCGGCTCGACCGGCGGCAATCCCTTCGGCCTTCTTTATGGCGCCCGGCATACCTTCGGACCCCGGTGTCAATACCAGATCGGCTCCCAAGTGCTTGAGCAGTTTGCGGCGTTCGAGGCTCATGGTTTCCGGCATGGTCAGGCAGAGACGATAGTTCTTCGCCGCCGCGATAAATGCCAGCGCGATACCCGTATTGCCGCTGGTGGGTTCCACGATAAGGGTGTCCGGGCCGACCAGGCCGTCCAGTTCCGCCTGATCGATCATGGCGGCGGCAATGCGGTCCTTGACGCTGCTCAAGGGGTTGAAAAATTCGAGCTTTGCAAGCAGGTCACAGGATTTGTTTTCAAAAAGCCTGCGTATGCGTACCAGGGGCGTCATGCCGATGGTGTTCTGTATTCCGGGAAAAATGTTCATGGAAGCCTCCTTTAGCAAGTCCCGCCTGTTGGGAACTTAAGTTCCTTTAAGGGAATGCCTATGACGGCTTGGACGTCATATATTTCAGCTCCGGTTCGTTCATGATGACTTTTGTATGGGGTGGAACCGAAGCGGTGATCCAGACATTGCCGCCCACGATGGAATGTGCGCCGATAACGGTGTCACCGCCCAAAATAGTGGCTCCGGAGTAGATGATCACGCCGTCTTCGATGGTCGGATGCCGCTTGGTCCCCCTCAGCCGCTCGCCTGCATCCCGTGGCAGTGAAAGGGCTCCCAGGGTGACGCCCTGGTAGATGCGGACGTTTTTGCCGATATGGGTGGTTTCACCGATGACGACCCCGGTACCGTGATCGATGACAAACCCTTCTCCGATGGTTGCCCCGGGGTGAATATCGATGCCGGTGACGCTGTGGGCATATTCGGTCATGATGCGGGGGAGCAGGGGGACCTCCAGAACGCTTAGTTTATGGGCCACCCGATACACCATCAGGGCGAATACCCCCGGGTAACTGAAGATGATTTCATCGTGACTTTTAGCGGCAGGGTCGCCTTCATAAACGGCAGAGATGTCGGTTGCCAAAAGGCGCCTCATCCGGGGGATCGACTCGAGGAAAGCGAGCGCCAGTTCATTCCCCCGGTCGGTGCAATCCACACACGCCTGCTCATAGCGGAAGCAGTCATGGCGGATGCTGAGGCAGATCTGCTCGGCCAGCAAGTCGAAGAGGCTGGTAACCGCCTGCCCGATGGTATACCCCATGTTGATCGGATCCAGCTTCTCGTTCGAAAAATAGCCGGGAAAGAGAATGCCCCGCAGGCGTTGTATGATGTCGATGACTGAAGCCCTTGAAGGGATGGGTTCATAGTCTATATGGGTATAGCAGGTGTCCTCGTCGCAGTTGGCGATGATTTTTTCGACGATTTGGGGCAGTTTTTCCCTGTAGCGGGTCAGTACGGCAACATCGGCCCTGCAGGATGCGTTATGCGTTTGACTGCTTTCTTCGCTCATGGGTTTTCCCGTCTGTCGTAGACGTGCGTCGTGCCTGCCCCGACGGCCGATGTCTGGGCACGCCCCGCCTGTCTCGTCTCCCTGAGTTGAACACGCTCCACGGCAAGCCGCAGGGAATGCGGCCCGCCATCGCAGTTTGAAATCCGGTTTTCAGGAGGCCTTGCGCTGGCTCCAAAAGGGCGAAAGGTCGCGCAGTCGCTTAATAATGGGCGGCGTGTGTTCGATGATGTAGTCGATTTCTTCTTCGGAATTGTAATCGCTCAAACTGTAGCGAATCGAACCGTGGGCGGCGGTAAAAGGCACGCCCATCGCCCTCAGAACATGGGACGGTTCCAGGGATCCCGACGTGCAGGCCGAACCGGAAGAGGCGCATATGCCCAACTCGTTCATCATCAGGAGGATGGCCTCGCCTTCTATATATTCATAGCTGATGTTGGTGGTGTTTGGCAGCCTGTGTTCGGTATCCCCGTTGACCATGGTGTTGGGTATGCGCTCCAAAAGGTTTTTTTCCAGCTTGTTTCGCAGGGCGCCGGTTTTTTCAGCAGAGGCATTCAGACGTTCGAGGGCAAGTTGGGCTGCTTTTCCCAGTCCGATGATGGAGGCTACGTTTTCGGTTCCGCCCCTGCGGCCATGCTCCTGGTGGCCGCCGATAAGGAATGGGGAAAACTTGGTGCCCTTTTTAACATAGAGGACTCCCACTCCTTTTGGCGCATGGATTTTATGGCCGGAAAGAGAGAGCATATCGACCCCGGCGGCTTTTACGTCCACCTTGACCTTGCCCGCTGCCTGCACGGCATCTGTATGGAAGACCACCCCTTTTTCTCTGACGGCGGCCGCTATTTCGTGCACCGGGTAAATTACGCCCGTTTCGTTATTGGCCCACATGACGCTGACAATGGCGGTTTCGGCGGTCAGGTGTTCATAAAGGAAGTCCAGGTCGAGATTACCGCGTTTGTCCACCGGCACAAACGACACCTTGTAG
This sequence comes from Deltaproteobacteria bacterium, assembly GCA_022340465.1. Taxonomy (NCBI): domain Bacteria; kingdom Pseudomonadati; phylum Myxococcota; class Myxococcia; species Deltaproteobacteria bacterium. Next base: position 21,976 of record JAJDNW010000139.1, read on the forward strand.
CCTTTTCTGGAGAGATGTTCAAAAAGATTTTTTATGGCCGGATGTTCGACACGGGTCGTGATGATGTGCTTCCTGTTGGGAAAGGCTTCGATGGTGGCCCACACGGCCGTGGAGTCGCTTTCCGTTCCGCAGCTGGTGAAGACGATCTCTTCCGGCTCGGCGTTGATCAGCGCCGCGACGCGTTCGCGGGCCTCGAGTATTTCCGTTGCCACGGTGCCACCGAAGCTGTGCATGCTCGACGGATTGCCATATCTCTCGCTGAAAAAGGGAAGCATCGCTTCAAGCACTTTTTCGTCCACCCGGGTCGTGGCGTTGTTGTCCACATAAATTGTCTTCATTGCATCACCTCTTCCACCACCAGCTCAGGGGATACGAGATCCTTTATTTTTTTCTCCACGTAATTTTTCAACGTCAATTGTGATGAAGCGCAATTGGAGCAAGTCCCGCGCAACTTGACGTAAACGGTCCCGTCGTTGAAATCCACCAGTTCGATATCACCGCCGTCCTTTTTCAGGGCGGGCTTGACCTCACGGTTGAGGGTTTCCTCGATTAGCCTTATTTTCTGGATGTTGGTCAGGTTTTCCATCTTTTGCCGTTCGGTGATGGACTCGCCTCTGACCGCTTCGATGATGTCGCGTATGCGGTCGTGGCAGTTCCCGCAGCCACCCCCGGCCTTCACGTAGTCGGTGACATCTTCGACCGTGGTCAGACCATTCTCTTTGACCGCCCGCTCTATCTCGAGGTTGGTGATACCAAAGCACTCGCAGACGATTTCGCCCTCCTTTTCTTCTACTTTTTCACCCCTGTAGTTGGCGATGGCTTGTTCGAGGGCGTCGCGCCCCATAACGGAGCAGTGCATCTTTTCCTTCGGGAGCCCGCCCAGGTATACGGCGATGTCTTCGTTGGTGACCTTGGCGGCCTCTTCCAGCGTGAGCCCCTTGATCATTTCCGTCAAGGCTGATGACGAAGCGATGGCGCTGGCGCACCCGAAGGTTTGAAACTTGGCATCTTTGATCTTGCCGTCATCGTCCAGCTTGAACGTCAGTTTGAGGGCATCGCCGCAAGCGAGCGAGCCCACCTCACCGATACCGTCGAAATCATCGATGAATCCGACGTTGCGGGGATTGATGAAGTGGTCTTTGACTTTATCGGTATATTCCCACATGCGTACCTCCTGGGGTTTGGTGCCGTTTTCGGAAACCGGTTGAACGGTTGAAAAGACCCTGCCACTTTAATTGGCAGGCCCGAGTTCTTCCAACAAGGATAATCACTTTTTACTGGTGTGCAAGGCAGTTGTGGCTACCGGCGATCTTTCGGGCTATGATACCATGTGGCAGTTCTGTTGTCGAGACTTTTTCAAGGCCCGATGGCTGCATTCAAGCCCCCCACATCCCCGCAAGTTCAGGTTTCCCCTTCGCTTCAACAAACGGCATGGAATGCGTCCGCTGTGACGGTACATGGTTCAGTGGTGGGTCCGTCAGAAAAAATGTCTCACAATGTTGTATGATACAATGTGTATCAAGAGAAGGGTGATGAGACATGGTGGTGGACCTGTTTGACGGCACCACCGCCCCAGTCGGCCGAGCATCGGCGGTCGCACAACCTGGACGCGCCGATCGTCGAAAGCGCCTGGAGCCTTACGGGTGGCTCCGGGCGCAACGGGGTTGCCGTGTCTGTTCCGTATTCCTCCGGTGGTGGATGATATGCGGGTGGCGGATCGGGATTAAGCCCTTTTCAGGGCCACCAGTTCCTTGCTGAGAAGACTGATGTGTGACATCTCTTCTTTGATGATGGCATCCACCCGGACCACACCGAGCTCTTCCGGAACCAACGCTTTCATGCCCAGGTAAAAGACAATGGAATCTTTTTCGGCGGTTATGGCTTCTTTGAGAATTTCCTCCAGGTTGCCGGTGTCGATGCTTTTTTCAAAAAAGACCTTGGTGTCGGCCAGGGCTTTGAGGTAAAGCACGGCTTCACCATCAGGGTCGAAGGTGGTGCTTTCCTTTTCCTTGGCTGACAACCGAGACCGGATGTCCGCGAAGGTTTTTTCGTGCTGGTCTTCCATGGCGGCGAGATCCTGCAACAGTTTAACCGCAGCCGGGTCTTCGATCTTACCGGCGCATTCCCTGTAAAAGGCGGCACCGTTTTTTTCGATCTGTTCGGCCATTTGAAGAATTTCATCTGCGTTGAAATCGTAGTTCATGCGTTACCCTTTCGTCGTGTCGTTATGGGATCGGAGGCGTTACCTTCGACTAAAAAACCGCCTAATTATTAATGGGTTGTGAATTTGTCTGTCAACATAAATTTGAATTCCCCGCCGCTTGCTGCAGGGATAAGAATTTTGGCCTTTCGCATGAAAGGGACGACTTGCCGCGGCGTCTTGCCCGGCATAGCTCCCAGAGCGAAGACGGAAGCTCGTAGAGTGAAGACGGACGTCGCGTTTCATAAAATCGTGAAAGACGATTTTATTCTTTCAGCTTGCATTCCGCATCCCATTCGGGGCAGGCTTCTTCCATGGGCTTCTCGAACTTCAGCATGCACTCGCCGCATTCCAGTTGGACGTTGGGCATATCCCCATATTTTTCTTTGATCTCTTCGGGGCTGAGCACCTGGGCATAGCTGCAGCCGCACTGGGGGCAGGCGGTTTTAATGTGATAATGTTTTCTTTTTGCATTCATGACGTCCTCCTTGTTTTGGTTTGGAATTAACCCTTACCGGTGTAAAAAACAAAGCAACAATCGTACCACCTTGGCCGAGGCAACATAATTCAGGCGCGGCCGTCGCACTGGCACGTTTATTGTATTTAGCATGTCAGGCATAGAAACAGCAACCCGATGACAGATAATAAGGAGGCAACATGGCACAGGTAAAACTCAAAGGCAATCCCGTACAAACGTCCGGGACGCTGCCGGCGGTTGGTAGCACCGCACCGGATTTCAGACTGACCGGCACAGATCTCAAGGACGTATCCCTGAGTCAATTCAAGGGGAAAAAGGTTGTGTTCAACATTTTCATGAGCCTTGACACCAGCACGTGTGCCGCATCGGTGCGGCGTTTCAATTCCGAACTGGCCGATAGAGAAGACACGGTCGTCCTATGTATTTCCCGTGACCTGCCTTTCGCGCATGCCCGTTTTTGTGAAGCCGAAGGCATCAAAGGGGTGATCTCGCTTTCCGATATGCGCGACAGGTCTTTCGGCAGGGATTACGGCATCGAACTCAAAGACGGACCCAATGAGGGGCTGCTGGCGAGATCCGTGATCGTTTTGGACGAGAACGGCACGGTGGTCTACACACAGCAGGTCGATGAGTTGTCGTCAGAACCGGACTATGAAAGTGCCCTGGCCGCAATTGCCGCCGGTCAGGATCCTTTGCCGGTCTGCACCACCGCCTTTTCCGCGGAAGATTCAAGGGGCGACGGTACCGATGAACCCTGCGACGACGGTCGGGCCGGATAACTTGTTTCCGCTCGAGACAAGGGGACAATACAATGCATGTGGCTCGATATACAGGTGTCAATCACCTGGCCATGGTGACAGGGGATATGGATGCGACCATTCGTTTCTGGCGGGATTTTTTAGGCATGCGGCTTGTGGCCGGTCTTGGATCGCAAAGATACCGTCACTATTTCTTTGAAATTTCCCCCCAGGACATGATCGCGTTTTTCGAATGGCCGGGCGTGGAAAGCATTCCGGAAAAAGATCACGGTGTCCCGGTCAGGGGACCCTTCGCTTTTGACCATGTGAGCATTGGTGTGGCCGGGGATGAGGATCTGTGGGAACTGAAAGGCCGGTTCGAAGCGGCAGGGTTGTGGGTTTCGGAGGCTATCGACCATGGCTTCATCCACTCCATTTATGCCTTCGACCCCAACAACATTCCCATTGAATTCAGCGCTCCCGTTCCCGAAGTCGATGTTCGGAAGTACCCCAACATGTTGGATCGATCCCCGTCTTCCGCCGCCCGGGAGGGCATCGAGCCCGTCCCCGGCAGGTGGCCCGAAGCGGCGATAACCGATGACCATACGATTTATCCTGGTGAAGGTCGGGTTTTCGCAGGTACAAAAGACCCGGCAGACGAATCAGGGGGAGATGCCAAGGATGGATTATAGAGAAGAACAGGATTCGTTGGGGACGGTCGCCGTTCAGGCCGGTGCCTACTATGGCGCCCAGTCGGAAAGGGCCAGGCAGAACAGCATCCACAGCGGCCTGCAACTGCCTGCGGCCTTTATTGC
>JAJDNW010000140.1 GCA_022340465.1 Deltaproteobacteria bacterium
GGTGGCGGCGTGGGCAGACCGAGGTTGCCCCCCCGCAGGGGTTCCATGATCACCACGCCCAGGCCCTTGGAGGCCGCATATTCGAGGCCCTCCGTGCCGGCCTGGAATTCCTGGTCCAAGAAGTTGTACTGAATCTGGCAAAACGTCCAGGAATAGGCATCGACAATGCGTTTGAAGTCATCCAGCACGCCGTGGAACGAGAAACCGGCGTTGCCGATACGGCCGTCGGCCAGGGCTGTGTCCAAGAATTCGATGGCGCCATGGCTTACGAGATTGTCCCATGAGTTCCCGCGCAGTCCGTGGAGCAGGTAGTAGTCGATCCGCCCGGTTCCCAACTTCTCCAACTGGGCGTTCAGATAGCGGTCCATGTCTTCCCGGGAGGCGATCATCCAGGAAGGTAGTTTGGTGGCGACCTTGACGCGTTCACGGTATCCGTCCGCGAGCGCCCGCCCCAGAAAATTTTCGCTCTCGCCGGCATGGTAAGGCCAGGCTGTGTCCACGTAGTTGACGCCCTTGTCGATGGCACCGCGGACCTGCCTGATGGCCCTTGGTTCGTCGATGCCGCCCTTGTCTGTAACCGGAAGACGCATACAGCCAAATCCTAAAACTGAAAGTTCATCCCCGTTTTTCGGCATTTTTCGGTACAGCATATCAATCTCCTCTCCCTTCGGCTCGATTGAGCACGTTCCGTAATTTTCACTCTCCCTTAATAATAAACCTATCCCGTCATTGCAACTGTTGTGTTTGACCCCACAGCCGCTATGCCGGGGGCTATCCGGACCATTTGAAGAGGCCCATCTGCACCGACTTGAGTTGCAGAAAATATATCGCATTCAGGCCGAGCGGAACTTTTTCGAGCGCATCAATCAGGCTGTCCTGAAGCCGCTTGCGGGCTATCAGTGCCTCGAGTTTGTTCAAATCGTATACCATAAACCGTCGAATAAAAGCCGGGTTTCAAACAGATCGACCTGACGACGATTGACATACCTTGCCGAAATAGTTATTTTTATACTGTATCCGGTTTTGTTGGCCGGTTTCACCATGCCTGAAACGGATCTCACGTCGCCGAATCGAACAGCATCTCCGATCGAATGTTCCGCCGGATATAGCACACCCACCTGCTGCCGATTGGACTCGGCCCGAGCGTCTCTGTTAAAACCGACAAGGAGGTGCCATGAAACATAAAAGCCGTTCCAAAGAACAGATTATCGAGGAGCACGTGCGGCGGTGGCAGCTCATGCGGGTTGAAAAACCCGCCGAAAAGAGCCATCCCGTCATAACCGTCTCGAGAGAACCCGGTAGCGGTGGAAGCGTCATCGCTAAAAACATTGCCGATAAGCTCGGCTTCGATCTATTCCGGCAGGAAGTCTTGCACACCATACTTCCGCGAATGAAGCCAAGAGGCGCGTCATCCGAACGGAATCGGACCGCAGGGCCTTTATCAGGAAGTATTTCAATGCCGAGATAGCGGACCCCGTAAACTACGACATCGTCATCAACACGGGTAATCTGAATATGGACGAGGCGGCCGGCGTCATTGCGGCGGCCATACATAGATAGGTCGCCCCGTTGGATTCGGCGCGGGTTTCACCCTGGAAGCGCTTTGTTCGTTGCGTTGGTGGGTTCCTTGAGTCTGTTGCATTACTCGCTAACCCAATGAACACAAGTAGCGCAAAGAACCCCTTCACCCAATACAACAGGAGGCTATCATGTATACATCAATTTTAGTGCCTTTGGACGGTTCAAAACTTGCGGAAAACATGTTGACCGAGGTAGAAGCGCTCGCGCTGCTGCTCAAGGCCAAGTTGAGTTTGATCCTTGTCAGCAGGGCCCACGTGTTGCCGGGCGTCGATCCCACCGATGCACAGGTGGCCGTGGTCTCCAGTGCAAATGAATATCTGGAAAAAATCAAGGAGCGTTTGTCGACCGGCGGTCTCGAGGTCGATATCCACACGCCTTACGGGAACCCGGCCGAGAAGATCCTCGAAGTCTGCAGACGCAACGATATCGATCTGATCGCCATGTCGACCCATGGCCGCAGCGGCATCGGACGCTGGCTGCTGGGAAGTGTTGCCGAAAAAGTCGTGCGCCACAGTGAAATACCGGTGCTGCTGCTCCGTTCCCATGAGGCCGATGACGAGTAGATAGCCCGGCGCGTTTCGCGTTCTAAAAACAGGGGGGAACGAGCCCCTCCCTACTCCCAAAAATTCCGGGCGCCATTCCCCCCCCGCTCTCATCGACGGGGTTCAATGGCGCGGTTTTTACCGCTTTAGAAAAAGACTATTATTGCAAATCGACTAAATATCTGCTATTGTTACCGAAAGCTAATATCCAAAAAGTGAGGTCATCCCCATGAAAAAAGCCTTGTTGATCGTCTTCTTGGTAATCCTCTATGCCGCCTTGTGCCACCAGCCGTCATCCGTGTTCAGCGAAACCCTGCGCTTTAACGCCGACGGTACGCCCGTCGACCAAGAACAATATGAACAAACGGCAAAAACATGGGAAAAACACTTGAGCGCGGCGTTGGCGGATGGGTACCATGCCGGCTTCACGCAATGGAAAGACCCGATTAAAATCAGGCATAAACGGATCGAGCAGTGGGAAAAAATGCGCTCACACTACAACCCGGATTCGCTGCCTAACAAGATTGAAAAACCCGGGGATGAAAAACAATAACCACCTTGAACAATCGATATCGTTATAAATTATAATCAATATTTAGCTTTATTTATTTGGATAAATTATTATTACCATAAATTTTAATCAAAATAATTTCATTTTCAATGATGTAAATCTATATGAACTCTTAAAATTTGAAACCCTCCGGGATTTTCGGGTTTCCCGCACCTGCGGTGTCAACTCTCATCTCGCATAGACGACTACGGCGGGATGACATTTTCCTTGCATCTGTGGCAAACCCGAAAATCGCTCAATTTAGCGATGAGTAACACGGTACGGTCCCAGCACGTCTATGCCCTGCCACGCTTTTCCGGTCACGTTATTTGTTCAGCCGGCACCGGAGATAGTCCCTCTAACCGGGCATTCTCACTTTGTCATTAATTATTTTTGTGGTTACATTTATTACTATTGATTTAAATTTTTCATTATTATTAATGATCATTTATTTTTATTATTTCGTAAAATGAGCAACTTCCAGGTTTGTTGGAAATGTAAGAAAACTGTCATCCCGCGCTTGTCGGAGCGCAACTCGAAAAGCGGAGATCGAATAGTGTGGTCGCGGTCTCCCGGGAAAGGGTTCATGGTTTCAGGCTCTATATCGCATCTAAGTTCAATTTGGGTCGTAATTTGTCAGTATACGTTCATTTTGGTTGGTTGATATCCCTGATACAAAATAAGCTTTTCCTCTAAAATATGTTGTGCTATGGTTTTGGTTCCGGTGAGAAAGAGGCTCCTGCGCACGACAACTTTCTTAAACACGGCGCAACCGTGGTGGAGCGAAGTTGAACATCATCCCCGAACCGCAGACCGCCCGGAATCGGTTTCTTTTTTTGTTTTCACCTGAATCGGACGATTGCCGACTTGGGTTTCAGCCTGTCGAATGTTAAGGGTAGATTCACGCCATGCACAATCTGGGAAGTGCCCATCAAAAAAAATTTGCCGGCAGCCGCCTTTCGGATAAAAGCCAGCGGCGTGAGCCCCGGCATGCCGTGCGGCCCGGTTCCCAGGTCATTTTCAAGAAAAGCCCGCGTTTTCGATTGATAGGCAGGACGCGCATCCTCCACAGGGCCGAACTGATCGACATCAGCATGGAAGGACTGAGAGCACGCTACACGGCGAGCGATAAATGGTCCAGCCCTTTCGATCACATTTCCATTGCCACTCCCGGCAAGGATCTGGTGGTCAGCGACATCTTCTGCAAAATCATATCCGACTATCAAATCACCTACAGCAATAAAGGCGAACGCGCCAGGGTTTGCGGCGTTAAATTCTCGAGACTGACCGGCAGTCAGAAAAACGACCTCCAGCGTTTTATAGGGGAAAACGCGGTCGGGGAAGATGCGTCGGCAAAATGGTATATTCAGTTCAATTGATATTAAGTCCCTATTTATTCTAATCCCGTCCTGTTTGCACAAGATTTTCACACCGAATTTACCTGCAATGGATATAAAAAAATCCTAAATTCTAATCCACCAAATTCTAAATAAATACCAAATTCAAAGATTCAAAACGTATAAAGAACCCAGAAAGCGCAAGTATTCGATATTGGAATTTCCGGTTTATCCGGGTTGGGTCTTGATAAGTTGCCCTTGTTTTTTGCATTCAACTTGCTATTTTTACCGTATAGAAAGGTCGCGTGAAAGACGAGCCCTATATCTCCGTTTGAGAGCCGTGGATGCTGAAAAGGAAGTTTCGATGATCCGGAAAATCATATCAGGAGGGCGCACCGACCCGGAAAGGGGCGCCCTGGATGCGGCCCTCAAATATGGCGTCCCCCATGCGGGCTGGATCCATTACATCCGCGGTGAAGAGCGGAAAAAATTGCTCGAAACCTACCATCTCACCGTCATTCCCGCGTTGGATCCCAGGGCGGCCGTACGCCAGAATGTCGAGCATACCGACGGCACCCTCATCCTCACAACCGGGAAACCTCGGGAAAACGCCGATTACGCCAGGCATTTGACCCTCAAACGCGGTATGCAGCTGCTGGGTATCGACATGCGGCAGTACGCCCCCATCGAAGCGGGGTCTTTGATTGTCTCGTGGTTGAAACTGAATCATGTGAGCCGGGTGTATGTCACCGGTTCGGACGATGAAACCCGCGGCCGGTCCTACAATCTCTCGCGGAAAATCATGGAAGCCGCCATCATCCTGGGCTATACCAGGATGAACGCCGTGCCGGCTCGCAATTCGCAACCCCGCCAGGGTCCGGGAGGGGCTAAAGCCTGGCCCGCCACCGTTGAGGATGCCGTGAAACGGCTCATCGACGAGCTGTTTTTGAGGGACAAAAACCGGATATCCACCATGGAGCCCCCGGACCTGGACGAACTTCACCCGACCCTGGGACGCTACATAAGGGAAAACTACGGTTTGCTGAGCGGCAACCACGAACTGCTCAAGTCCTGCATGCGGACAACCCAGGCATCTGAAATAGTGCCGGATGAGGCTTCAGCCATCATCATCAAGGAACTGTGGCAAGAGCTGCAGCAAACCCACCGGATCAGGATTGCGCCCCCGGCATCCGATCGCTGATCCCGCCATAGAAAGCGCTTGTCTTTTTTAAAAAACAAAAGTAACGTTTCCCCGGCAACGCTCTGGAGGAAGGACAACCCATGCTGGAAAAAATCATATCCGGCGGGCAAACCGGTGCCGACCAGGCCGCCCTGGATGCCGCCATCAAGCTCGGCATTCCCCACGGCGGTTGGATTCCGAAGGGCCGCCTGACCGAAGACGGCCCGCTGCCGGCCAAATACCAGCTCAGGGAGATGCCCACGGGCAGCTATCCCGAAAGAACCAAGAAAAACATCAGGGAAGCGGACGGAACGCTGATATTCTCTCACGGCCCCCTTACCGGCGGATCCGAATTCACCCGCAAAATGGCCGTAAAGTACATGAAACCCCTGCTCCACATAGACTTTTACAAAATGATCCCCTTCGATGCCGCGGTGACGATCAACAACTGGATGGTGGATCACGACATCCGGATCCTGAACGTCGCCGGGCCGCGATCCAGTTCCGACCCGAAAATCTACCGGTCGGTCATGGACATCATCGAGGCCGTCTCCTTTTTGAACCTGTCCGAAAACAATCCCATGCAGACCGGGACATCCGTTGAGAATCCGGCCGGCAACGAAGACCCGCCCCGGGACGTCTCGACGGCCGTTGACCTGATTATCGGCGGCATGACCCTGAAAGACCGGGCAGCCATGGCCAACCTCACCATAGGGGAACTCGTCCCCCTGCAGCTAAATCTCGGCATGTATATCAGGCAGCGGCTGGCCTCGTGGTCATCCAGCGACGCCTTCAATCGATCGTGCCGTGAGGCGGCTTTCGAGGAGGGGCTGGACGCCGCCAACACCCCCATGGTAATTATCAGAAAAACCTGGAGGAAACTCAAAGCCACGCATCGGTTAAGGGTTATAAAGTAAAAGGAACCGGGTAGCGCTAATTTTTTGCCCGGCCCGTTTCCTTTTCCCTTGACTCAAAATCAGGCCTGAGGTAATAAACCTGCCAACATTGTGTTGCATATTTTTCGAGAAACAGCTCAGCGATAGATCTTCGGTCTTGTAAATACTGCAGGTTTCCGGTGATACTAGCGACAATCGAATTTCTCACCGGCTGGCACTGCAGTTTTTTAATTTGACACGCTTTTGTTTCAGGAGCACGTGCCTATGGACATGAAACGGGATTACTACGAGGATGTTAAGGTTTTCACATCCGGTGTCGTCGCCTTCTGGCTGGGCGTTCTGATCCTTGCCCTCGCCCTCTTTCCCTTATTCGCAAAAAATTACTACATCTACGTGGCCAACTACATGGCCATCAACGTCATCGTCGTGGTGGGCCTCAACCTCCTGGTGGGTTATACCGGTCAGATCTCCATGGGGCACGCGGGTTTTTTCGCCATCGGCGCCTACGGCACCATCGCCCTGATGGTAAACGCCCACTTTCCCTTTCTGCTGGCCCTGCCCTGCGCCGGCGTTGTCGCCGCTTTTTTCGGCTTTCTGCTGGGACTTCCGGCCCTGCGCCTGGAAGGACCCTATCTTGCCATTGCAACGCTCGGCTTCGGCGTCACCATCTCCCAGATCATCGGCAAGATCCAGATGTTCGGCGAGCGACAGGGACTGAACGCCCCCGATCTCAATATCGGCTCCTGGCAGATCCAAAACGACAAGGACTTTTATTTCCTGCTGATTCCCATCACGATCGTGATGGTCGCCCTGGCCCGCAACATCGTCAAGACCAAGGTGGGACGCGCCTTTATCTCCATCCGGGATGCGGACATCGCCGCCGAGACCATGGGCGTCAACCTGACCTTCTACAAAACCCTGGCCTTTGCCGTCAGCGCTTTTTATGCCGGCGTGGGCGGCGGTCTCTTTGCCTTTGTGCTGCGCTTTATCGAGCCCGAAATGTTCAGCCTGTTCATGTCGGTCATGTTCCTGACCATGGCCGTGGTCGGCGGTCTGGGCTCCATGATGGGGCCGGTGGTGGGCGCCTGTCTGCTGGCCCTTCTGGACCTGCAGTTGCGCAATGTCCTGGAGGTTCCCTTTTTTGGCGACTGGATCAGGTCCCTGTCCGAAAGCTGGTTTTCCATGACGGGCGTTTCAAATATCCAGTCCATCATTTTCGGCCTGATCCTGATTTTGATCATGCTGTTCGAACCCCTGGGGATCTTCGGCATCTGGATCCGCACCAAGAAGTACTGGAAGACATGGCCCTTTTAAAATAAATTCGCCACGCGACTTTATGGAACGCGGCTTCGCCGCTGTTTAATGCAAAATGCTTTAAAAAGAGGATAGCGATGATTGATTTTCTGCAGATGGTGCTCAGCGGAATCGCGGTGGGCAGTTCCTACGCCCTGATGGGGCTCGGCATGGTGCTGATCTACAAAGCCTCGGAGGTGCCCAACTTCGTGCAGGGGGAGATGGCCCTGCTGCCGGTGTTCCTCACCTTCATGCTGCTGAACAGCTACGGGGCGCCCTATTACGTCGCCTTCCCCCTCACCCTGGTTTTCGCCCTGCTCCTGGGCTGCTTCCTCGAGTTCGCCATTCTGCGGCGGGCCAAGGAGCCCAACATCCTGGGGCTGATCATCATCACCATCGGCATGGAGATGATCCTGCTGGGCTTCGTTTCCTGGAAGTTCGGCGCCGACCAGCGGGCCATGCCTTTTCCGATTTCATCCTACGACAGCATCGTCCTCGGCGACATCTTCATCAGCACGCTGGACATGCTCACCCTGGTGGTGGCCCTGGTGATCATGCTCATCCTCTTCCTGTTTTTCCGCTTCTCCAAGATGGGCGTGGCCATGAAAGCCACCCAGCAGAATGAAACCGCCGCCGCCCTCATGGGAATCAAGACCAAACGCATCCGCATGGTCACCTGGGGCATTTCCTCCATGGTGGGCAGCGTGGCCGGGCTCCTCATGGCGCCGGTCCTGATGGAGCCTTACATGATGTGGGACCCCATGCTGAAAGGGTTTGCCGGGGCGGTCGTGGGCGGCATGACCTCCCTGCCCGGCGCGGTGTTCGGCGCCTACATCGTCGGCATTACTGAACACCTGTTCGGCGGGTACGTCTCCATCGAGTTTAAATCCGTGGTGGCCTTTGTCATCATCGTGCTGGTGCTCTGTGTCAAGCCCAGCGGACTGTTTGCGAAACATTACGTCAAGAAGGTTTAACGTGGTGTTTGGGATCTAATTTTTAGGTTTTAATTTTTAATTTTTTGTGCTTAGTGTTTGGCGCGGTGAGCTGCCAACGTTGAACCGACAACCTACTAAAAACAAAACACTAAACACAAATCCACACAAACCCACGAACCAGCAAATCAAGGAGGAAGGTATGAAAAAGAATTTTTGGTGCGTTTTGGCGGTAATGACAATTGCGGTTTTCGGCCTGTGTTTCAGTGCAGCGGCCGAACAGGGTGTCACCGACACCGAGATTCACGTCGGCCAGTGGGGCCCGCAGACCGGTCCGGCCGCCCCCTGGGGCGCCGTCGCCCGCGGCACCGACGCCTATTTCAAGATGATCAACGCCGAGGGCGGCATCCACGGCCGTAAAATCATTCACCACTACTTCGACGACGCCTACAACCCGGCCAAGACCAAGGCCGGCGTCAAGCAGCTCCAGGAGGAGATCGGCATGTTCGCCTGGGTGTCCGGCGTGGGCACGGCC
>JAJDNW010000141.1 GCA_022340465.1 Deltaproteobacteria bacterium
TCATTGGTCCTGGCTCGCCGCTTCGATCAGAGGCTTCAGGTTGAAAAAGGTCGTTCCAATGGCCGCATCGACCTGGTTGAGCCGAACCTGCAGGCAGTCCAGATATTCATGAATGCCCTGATCAATGACTTCGTCGATATCAGTATACTCCAGGTCCGCTTCCAGGCGGCCCAGATGCTTTTCCGCCGGATTGTGTGCCGCGCCGGGTGTGGTGCCGCCGATACGATGCAGGCATGCCATAGCCCTGGAAATGCATGACCGGATGGAGCGGGGAAAACTATTGTCGAAAATCAGGAAATCGGCCACATTGCGGGGCGTGATACGGTGATGCTGCTTTCGGTACATCTCGAATGCGCTTGCGGATTTGAGCACCGCCGTCCACTGGATATTGTCGATGGGCGTGTTGACCAGGTCCGCCCGGGGCAGCAACATGAAATATTTCACGTCCAGTATTCGGGAGGTTTTGTCCGCCCGTTCGAGCATCATCCCGATCCGGGCGAAATTCCAGGCTTCGCCATGACTCATGGTGGATTCCATCAGCCCGGTAAACAGATGGCTTCTCATCTGAATGATCTTGAAAAAGCGGTGAGGATCCTCAAGGGCCATGGCCATGCTGTCCTCCTCGGTCAGCTCGAGATAAAAATTATTGAGATGCTCCCACATCTCCGAAGAGATAATCTCCCGAATGGAGCGTCCATTTTCCCGGGCCATCGCCAGGCAGCTGATAATTGAATTTGAGTATTCACGGTCGAAAGTCAGGAACCGGATTACAGATTCCCGGGCATAGCTCGGGTAACGCTTCTCATATTGCACTTGGTCCCCGGTGGTGATAACCAGGGGTTCCCAGTGTTTCCCTGCTTCCATCGGCATGTCCAGCAACAGATTCAAATTAACGCTGATGAAACGGGCTACGTTTTCCGCCCGTTCGACATATCGGCACATCCAGTAAATCGAGTTTGCTACTCGGCTGAGCATCGAAACATTCTCCTTTTGTCACTGTCTACAGTACCCAGGTATCTTTACTGCCGCCCCCCTGGGAGGAGTTGACCACCAGGGAGCCCTTTTTTAGGGCAACACGGGTCAAACCGCCGGGCTGCACGTAAATCTCTTCGCCAAAAAGAACGTATGGCCGAAGATCCACGTGACGCCCTTCGATGCGGTCGTCCACAATGGTAGGCACCCGGGAAAGGGAGATAGTGGGTTGGGCCATGTAGTTTCGGGGCTCGGCCTTGATCTTTTCCGCGAAGGCCGCCCGCTCCTCTTCAGTGGCATGGGGCCCCACCAGCATGCCGTACCCCCCGGACTCATTGGCGGCTTTAACCACCAGTTCATCCAGGTGCGACAACACATACGCACGGTCCTTTTCATCGCGGCAGATATACGTGGGCACGTTGGGCAGAATGGCTTCACTGCCGGTATAGTATTTGATAATCTTCGGCACATAGGCATAAATCACCTTGTCATCGGCAATGCCGGTACCCGGCGCATTGGCCATGGCGATACGACCGGCCTTGTAAACACCAATGAGCCCTTTGACACCCAGCAGGGAGTCGGGGCGAAATACGTCCGGATCGATAAAATCATCGTCGATGCGCCGGTAGAGAACATCCACGCGCTTGAGGCCCTTGGTGGTGAGCATGTGAACGAATCCGTCAGAGACCACCAAGTCCCGGCCCTCCACCAACTCCACTCCCATCTGCTGGGAAAGAAACGAGTGCTCGAAGTAGGCACTGTTGTACATGCCGGGCGTCAGCACACCGATGGTGGGCGCCTGGACAAGATCCGGGGCGAGGTATGCCAGGGTTTCAAAGAGTTTGGTGGGGTAGTCGTCCACCGGACGCACCTGGGACGCCTCAAACACCTGGGGAAAAGTGCGTTTGAGCACCTGGCGGTTTTCCAGCACATAGGAAACCCCCGACGGGCACCTCAGATTGTCCTCCAGAACATAAAAGCGCCCATCCCGATCCCTGACCAGGTCCGTCCCCGTAACATGGCACCATATCCCCCGGGGTGGGGTAAAGCCCTCGCATTCTTTGCGGTAGGTTTTACTAGTGGAGACCAGTTCCTCGGGAACCACCTTGTCCTTGAGAATTTTTTTTTCGTTATACACATCCTGCACAAAAGCATTCAAAGCGAAGATCCGCTGCTTCAGGCCGGTTTCAATCTGGTGCCAGTCCCGGTTGGAAACGATACGGGGTATGATGTCGAAGGGGAAAATTTTTTCGGTGCCTTCATCGCGGCCGTAAACATTGAAGGTGATGCCCATTTTAAGAAGCAGGGCTTCGGCCGCCTTCTGCCGCATCGCCAGGTCCCCCGGCGGCAGGGCTTCGATCTTGTCCACCAGCAGCTGGGCGCCGGGCCGGGGGTTGCCGTTTGCCTCGATCAACTCATCGTAAAAATCCCCGGGGTCATAGGTCTGAAAGGTGTCCATTGAATCTTTTCTCCGTGTCAGCGCCTTTATTTAAAGGAGTTTTGGAAATACTATCTTTAGAGATCATAGCAAAGGCGTGCATTAAAAGCAATCATGGATACCTGAGCACCCGGTATAAGTCGATCTGCAAACACCTGGCAGCGCTTTACCACACAGGGATAATACGGAAATCATCTCTTTGAAAAAGAAGAAAATGAAAAGCGGCTGATGGGGTAGTAAAAGCCGCTCTTTATGGACATGCTTCATAGTTTCGGCAAAACCGCAGCAGCGAAACTCAAGACAAAAAAGAAACCGCACATGTCGGTGACCGTCGTCAGAAGCGGGCTTGAGACCAGGGCCGGGTCCAGTTTCAGGCGTTTGAGCACAAGGGGCAACATTCCCCCCAGCGTAACGGAAACCAGCGTGTTGGCCGCCAAGGCACCACCGACAACAATGCCGAGCCACGGATTGCCCTTCCAGAAAAAGGCGACGCCGCCAAGAAGCAGTCCAAGCACCAGGCCGTTGATGATACCGACTTTTGCCTCCTTTACCAGAACCCATAACAATTCGCCGGTTCGAACCCGGCCAAGGGAGAGTTCCCGCATGGAAACCGCTACTGCCTGGTTGCCGGAGCATCCGCTCATGTCGCTGACCATGGGTAGAAAAACCGCCAGGGTAATGGCTGCGGCAAGGATATCCTGATACATGGCGATGACGCTTGCGGCAATGATATTCAGAAAAATATTTAAACTCAGCCAGGACAGGCGTCGCCCGGAGCGGGATAGAAGGGGCATCGTCCGGAACTCATCACCACCGATAATACCACTCAGGCGTAGAAATGTTTTTGTTTTCCGTTCATTCACTGCCTCTTCGACAGCATCCGGCAGCACCACTCCCACCAGCCGCCGCTGATCGTCCACCACCGGCACGCCGAACAGATGGTGCTCATCAAAGAACTCCTCAAGCTCTTTTAAAGATGCTTTATCCGACACGCTGAGGGGGGAAGAGATCATGACCTGGGAAAGCAGGGATTCCCGGGATGGAAACAGCAGGTCGTGAATCCGTAGTACTCCCGCCAGCTTCTTTTTCCTGTCAACGATATAACAGTACTGAACGTTGTAACCTGCGTATTCCCGCTGATGGGCCTGCAAATCATTAAGAACGTCCTGGATTTTTTGGTCGGTTCGGTAGGCAAGGAACTCTGAGATCATGAGGCCGCCGGCGCAGTCCGGAGCGTACGCCATCAGCATTCTTGCTTCTTCAGCATCCTCCCGGTCCATTTTTTCAAGAATGGCCCGGCTTGCATCCTCATCCATCTCCCCCAACACATCGGCAAGGTGATCGCTGTCGAGTTCCTCCATTATCGCCGCGGCCTGTTCCGACGGCATATCCTCCACCAGGTCCGCCGCCTGGGCATCCGGAATATCCTCGATAACTTCCGCGGCATCTTCGGGGCTGAGAAGACTGAACAAACGAAGTTGCTCC
>JAJDNW010000142.1 GCA_022340465.1 Deltaproteobacteria bacterium
CCCTTCGGTCAGGAAGGGCTGTGGTCAGATTCCGGCCATAACCGGTCCTCGGAAGAAAATCAGGCAAACTGAACATTTGCCCGTTTTCCATATCTCTCATAGGATTAGAAACATTCGCTAAGAGGTCCGACGAGGCTTCAGAGGTGTCTTGAGAAAGATGGACTGGAACTGGAGGGTTACATCGACCCTGCGGAGTCTTTGATGAGAATAGGAGTTTGTCTTCGCAATGCAATACTTTTGGTTACTGCGCCCTCAGACGGCGTTCTGCATTTTTGCATCTCTAACGCTACTTGAGATCGATACCGCGATTGCACAGTATGATCCGATTGGGAAGCACTATGCAGAACCATTGATTTTGATTTCCCCTGATTCTGCAGACTTTCCATCTATCCTAAACCAACCTGAGTCTGTCGATCTGAATGCAGATGGTCGGGCCGATGCCGTCTACTCCGACTACAACCCGGAGGATCCTGAAGGACTGATCCGGTTTTACCTGCTCTTGGCTAATGAGCAGGGAACCTTGGAGTTGGCCACCGAGTCCGTGGTCGAGGGCGAGATACCGACGACCGAGAGAGGGTTCCGGCAAATAATTCCGGCCGATTTCAACAACGACGGGGAACTCGACCTGTTCTTCGAATCGCACGGTGGTGAACCGCCTTGCGACGGAGGCGGCGTTGAATGCTGGCTGGGGGGCGCCAACAGCCTGCTACTTTCCGACGGCAACGGCAAGCTGGTTAACGTCTCTGGAACAAACTTGCCCGCACACTCCAGTTTCACGCATGGCTCGTCTGTGGGCGATTTTGACAAAGACGGTGATATCGATATCTGGGTGAACAACCTTGGAGGAAGCCCGCTTTACAACCCGGAATTTTCTTATCTCCTGGAGAACGACGGTCAGGGTGTCTTTTCGGTGATCGCGGATACCAGTGATCCGGATTGGCATGTTCCCATTGCGGGAAGGAACGGGGTCTTGCCTGCAGGTGACCTAGGCGGTTTCTGGTCATTTACTGTGGATGCCGAGGGGGACGGAGACCTCGACCTGGGGCTGGGGTGGTCGTGGGGCCTGCAGCGAAACATCGTTCTCCTGAACGATGGCACGGGGTCGTTCGATATGCCGGAGGGCGAATCCTTTCCCTCGCCACGGGACTTTGGTCCCGCATACATTCAGCACGCTGTCGTTCATGATCTGAACGGGGACTCACTGGACGACGTGTTGCTGCACCAAATGCGGGCAGAAGACTTCACGGAACCCATGATCCAACTCCTGATCAGCAACGGCGACGGGACATTCCGCGACGAAACCGCTACCCGATACCCGATGGAAGTCCATGAAGGGGCCTCGGATATCGAATTGCACGACCTCGACAAGGATGGCCACAAAGACATATTTCACAACATCAGTTTTACAGATGGCTGGCGCGTGGATGTGCGGATCAACGACGGGGAGGGATATTTCAGGGCCCTCGATGAGGACTGGGTGAGCGGCATGAGCTGGA
Organism: Deltaproteobacteria bacterium; assembly: GCA_022340465.1. NCBI lineage: Bacteria > Pseudomonadati > Myxococcota > Myxococcia > Deltaproteobacteria bacterium. The sequence continues at coordinate 1,497 of JAJDNW010000142.1, forward strand.
ATTGGATCGCCCTCGACGTCGACGGCGATGGCGACATCGACTTCCTCTCTTGCGACGACGGCATCGGCGTGGCGCTGCATAAAATGAGGACGCCATTCGGAGCGGACCAGGATGGCGACGACGGTGACAACCGCCTGATCGGGGGTGCTCACGACAACGTATTTCGCGGCCTCGCGGGCAACGACGTTCTGGACGGTGGGCTTGGAAATGATGACCTCGATGGCGGTCCCGGTGATGACGAACTGATAGGTGGTAAAGGCAACGATTACCTGAAACCCGGCAGTGGAACCAACGCCATCGATGGCGGTCCCGGCAACGATGAAATTGAGTACGGATTTTCACTTAATCTGGCAGAAGTTCAGCCAGGCGTGACATCGTCCGTTCGACGGACGAACGGCACGGTAAACGACCAAATTACCAACGTGGAGTACGCGCACTTTTCCGATGCCGCGGTACCCCTGCCCACCATGCCGGAATCTCAAATTGCGGGCCTGAGCGGCATTGCCGGTCTGTGGTATGACCCTTCGCTGGACGGTGAGGGGTTTAACGTCATTACTACACCGTCAGGAACGGTCGTGTTCTTTTATGGGTATTCGGCAGATGGTGAGAGACTCTGGCTCGTAAGTGAAACCCTGACAGACGATTTCGGCTTTGAACAATCGATCGACCTGACTATGTATAAGGGGAACGACGGCACATTCGACAGCCCCGCAAAACCACCGGAAGCGTTGAGCGAGTGGGGACGACTCACGGCATTGTTCGATTCCTGCGGGAGCGGAAGACTCGCATTAAACGGCGAGGACGGCATCAAAGCGACTTACCAAGTGAAGTTGGCCGGTATCGCTGATGCAGATTGCCAGGCCAGGGTACTTGCGGCTCCGTCCGGATTGGCTGGTCTGTGGTACGACGCTGAGCTTGATGGAGAGGGGTATAACGTCATTATCACGAACAACTCCACGGTCTACTTTTACTACGGCTACGACAGTGACGGGCAGCGCCTCTGGTTGGTCAGCGAGACAGTTCAGGGCATCCCAGGAATTGGAGATACCGCCACCCTGATAATGTACGAGGCCAGCGGCGGTACGTTTGATATGCCAAAACCATCGGCGGAAGCCTTGGCGGAATGGGGGCGGCTGGAAATTACGTACAATTCGTGCGGAGAAGGAATCGCACGATTGAATGGCGATGACGGCGAGAAAACATCCAACTTGGTCAAATTGGGTGGAATCACAGACTCTTCATGCCCGGAATCTTAGACCCAATGCCGAATCATTAGATGACGTTAGTTCCGCTTCGGGTCGAAAGCCGCCCTTGGCTCCTCTGCCAGGCTAAAGACCGCTTCCAGCCAGTAAGCGGAACTGATCTTGGGTCCTAAGTCGCGAGTGGCGAGTTCTCTTTCCGGCCAGAAGCGGAAGCAACGCTGCCGAAAGAAAAGCCCCGCGAGTGGCGGAGCTTTTTCAGATTCTGGATAGCCCGCGGCATTTGACGACCGCAGGATCTTCCTGCCTCTCCTTACGTCATCCGGTCAGGCTGAGTCGAT
>JAJDNW010000143.1 GCA_022340465.1 Deltaproteobacteria bacterium
CACTGAGGATAGAGGTTGCATAGAAACGAAATCAATTGTAGGTAAGCGTTGAGCCGCAGGGTATCGTTTCCGGGCTCCGGCGGGGGTGTTCCTCGGTTATCGTGTTGTTTATTTAACCTTGAGGTATTGTCAGCCGCACAATGGCTGGGGTGTGCACATGCAAGGTAGGGTAAAACTCGTTATTGCAGCCACGGTTTGGGTATGCCTTTGTTTTCTTGCATTGGCATTCTGGGCGTCGTGGTACGCCAACTCCGACAAAGCGGGGGAACTGCTGTTGCGGGAGATCAACGCCCGAATACCCGGGGAGATAGCATTTTCCCATCACCACATCTCCCTGCTGAACGGCAGCATACGGATACAAAACCTGAGGATCAGCGCTCCCGACGGCCGGGATTTGGCAGGCGCCGAAAGTTTTTTCATCGATTTGTCCATTGCTTCCATTCTGAAAAAGGCGTTGATTGTTGAAACCGTCGATTTAAGACGGCCCTGGGTGCGCCTCGATCTGGATAACGCTGGTCGCTTGAACATCCTGGATGTGTTTACAGCAGAAGACGCCACGCCGCCGGCAACCACTTCTTTTAACGACCCGATGCCCCTGAATCTAGTCTGCAACCACTTCAGACTTTCAGAAGGCGCTTTGCAATTTTCAGACGCTGACGGCGGCAAACGCCTTTCCCTGGAAAATGTCGAGATGGATGCCAGCGGCAATCTGCACCAAAAGAGTGCCGTGCTCAACCTGAACATCGGCAAGGCCCGCATGGCACTCGATGGTTACCTCTCGGAATTCAAACGCCTGAACCTGGCGCTGGCCCTCAACAAGGGCAACATCGAACCTGTAGTGATAAACGGTGAGAATCAATTTGCTTCACTTCTGCTTTACGGGGATGTCCGTCGGGTTTTTTCCGAGCCGGAATTGGATTTGAACCTGAAGATCGTTTCTTCCGTGGAAGGGGTGGAATCCTTTTTCAATACGCATCGTAAAGACAAAGGCAGGGTCTCACTGAGCTTCGGTATCATGGGCGCACCCGCCAACCCCCAGGTGGATATGATTGCCCGCTTCGGCCCCGGCAGCCTGGCCGGCTATAGGATCGGGCGGATGGATGGTCGGCTGCGCCTGGCCGACCGGATCATAACCCTTGAATCGTTGTCGGCGGATACGGATATCGGCCGCCTGGCCGTCCAGGGAAAAGCGGACCTACGCGGGGTTTTTCCGGCAGATTTCCTGGGCCCCGCGGCAAACTGGCAGAAGCTGAGCTACACGGGGCGCGTCGGGATGACGGACGTGAAACTGGCGGCCCTTGCGCCCGCCGGCGTTGATCTCCACGGCAGCCTCAACTTTTTACTGGATGTCGAAGGCGCGGGCATCAAAGGCGAGACACTGCATGCCGCTGCCGCGGCAGATTTGTCGGTCAGGCATTTCCGGTTGAAGGGGTTGTCTCGAGCAGTGGACATTCGCGCGACATCGGTCCTGGAACTGCAGGATGGGAAGCTGAAGCTTAAAGGCCTGGAGGCTCGAGCCGCCGGTGCGCGCGCGTCTGCCGGAGGCAGCCTGGACTGGAAAGCACAACAGGTGGATGCCCGCTTCACGATAGATGACGAGAAGATTGCCACCCTGCTTTCCCTTTTCGGACTGACGGGTATTAGCGGCGACGTCGCCTTGCAGGGCAGCCTGCAGGGGAAAATGACGAACCCCGCTTTCAAGGGGACTGCCGTCGGCAAGGGGCTTAGCATCATGGGCGCCGACTTGGGGAATGTTCGGCTTAAAGCCGGGTTGACCGAGGCCGGACGGCTGGAAATCGCTTCACTGGTCATGAAGAACCGGGGAAGCGCCTTGAAGGCCGAAGGCCATGTCCAGCTATTTGAAAGCCCATACAGGCTTCACCATGAAATGCCTGTGGAGGGCCACATCGTGTTTTCGGGGTTGGAATGGAGCGATGTGATGCCCGGAAACGGCATAATGGGGTCTGCGAGAGGAGAACTTTTTGTCTCCGGAAGTTTGAAAAATCCTGCGGCAAGGGCCGATGTGTCTGTAGAATCCGTCGCCTACGGGAACGTCCGGTTGGGCAATCTAGCAGGCAAGATGCGCTGGCACGACGGTTCGCTGGTGCTTGACAGGGTTCACTTGAAAAATGGCCGGACGTCGGTGACAGCCCGGGGAGAACTCAACCTGCTACAAAGAGGCACATGGAACGCAGTGGAAACGCCGGATTTCCGCCTGATCCTGTCGGACGGGCGCGTCTATTTGCAGGACTTCGACGAAAAAGTGTCGGGTGAACTGTTGCTGGAGGCCGATATCGGCGGGCGGCTGACGGAGCCCGCCGGGGATATCCATGTAAGCGGCAGGGACATCGATCTGGGCCTACAACGGATAACGTCGCTGGAGATGAAGGTGCGAAGCGGAAACAGACAGATCGTCGTCGAGCCCTTTACCCTGAACCTGCCGGAGGGGGGGCGCATCGCGGGTTCTGGAAAAATCGGGTACGATCAGTCCTACCAATTTGAGCTGTCGGCCCGGGATCTTCCGGCCGGCAGTATCGACCGGCTGAGAGACCTGGAGGAGGTTTCGGGAAAGCTGAACCTGCGTTTTTCGGGAAAAGGCCGGCTGGGGATGCCGGAGATGAACGGCAGCGCCGAGTGGAGCGAGCTAAGCGTCAGAGGAGAAAAGATCGATGACGTTTTTATGCAGTTCAGTGTCAAGGACAGCCTGGTGTCCCTGAAGGGGCGGCAATCCTTTGAACTGGATGCCGGCTATGATCTTTCCAGCAAGGATTTCTCCATAGACCTGGTCATGGGAAACACGCGACTGGCCCCCTGGTTTGCCATAGCCGCCAGACCGGCCTTCGGCGGATCCGTCAGCGGATCGATCAGGGCGGAAGGCAACCTGGACGATGTGGCGAACACCCGGGCCGAAGTGGATATCGAAAGGCTCGCATTGACGTTCCATGGGGAGCATTTTGCCGGGTCTGAAGGTATCAGGGGGACTTTGAGCAAACGGGTATTCGACATTCCCGAATTCAGGGTGTCCCTGCCGGACCAGGGCCACCTGGCGGTGGAGGGAAAGGGCAGCCTTGCCGGCGACATCGCGTTAAAGGCCAACGGCAATATTCCCCTGAAAGCGGCGAATCTTTTGGCCAGCGACCTGCCGGTAATAGACGGCAGCATGTTTTTAGCAACCTCGGTAGGCGGCTCCTTTCAACATCCGGAATTTTCGGGAGAGATCCGGATCGAACAGGCCGGGATGGAAATACCGGATTTGCGGCAAACCCTCCACAGCGTGGAGGGCCGGATGGTGCTCGCCAAGAACAATGATATTGCCGGCAGCATCGGCGGCATGCTGGATGACGGCAGGTTCGAGATATCGATGCGGGTCGAGATGGATGGGTTCGTGCCGAAGCGCATCGATGCCCGGGGAACCGCAACGGCCATTCCCATCCAGCTTCCGGATACCATGGACCTGTTGATCAGCGCAGATCTATCCATGGCAGGCGTTCCGGAAGACCTGCTCCTCAAGGGAGATGTCGTTATGCTGGAGGGAACCTATTACAAGGATTTTAACTTGAACTTTCTGGAAAGCGTGCAGGAGAAATCGAGGGAAGAAACGCCCCGACCCGTGCAGCCCGTCCATCCATTGTTGCGGCCCCTGCGGTTCGACATTCATTTCAAGCACCGCCAGCCGCTGGTGGTCTCTAACAATATTGCCGAGCTGGAGATCAGCCCGGACCTCGTATTGACAGGCACGGCGGACAACCCTGTCGTGACGGGGGCCGCCACGGTTGACACGGGTAGCGTCACCTATCACAACCGGTCGTTTGTGGTTCAAAGAGGGTCGGTCGATTTCATCAATCCTTACAAGACAGAGGCCGAGATCGACATCAAAGGCCAGGTCGAGATTCGTGAGTGGGTCATAACCATCTCCCTTACCGGGCCGCCGGACCGCCTGGCGGTGGAACTTTCTTCCTCGCCTCCCGAAGAGGATGCGGACATCATTTCCCTGCTCGTGTTCAAAAAGACGACATACGAGCTGAATGAGGGGGGTCCCGGCGTGAATCAGTCGCCAACGGTGCTGCTGGCGCAGCTTTTGGCGTCGTCTTTCGGTCGGGATATCAAGGACAGCACAGGCATCGACATCCTCGAGGTGGAGGCTGAAAGCGCCGAAGACAAGGATTCAACCGACAGAATCAAGGTGACCGTGGGCAAGGATCTGTCCGAAAGGATGAGCGTCAAGTACTCTGTGGAATCAAAAGACGGGGGCTATGTTCAGCGGGCCTCGACGGAATACAAGCTCCTGGAAAATATTGTCGTGAGCGGTTTTCAGGACACCAAGGGTGTCTACGGCGGTGAGTTTATTTTCAGGATGGAGTTTCGCCTGTTCAGGTAGTTTTTAGACCCCGTCATCCCTTCGCAGGGATGACGAAAAACACCCAGACGGCGCAAGTATTTGGTACTGGGTCATTTGAAATTGTTTAGGATTTAGATGTTCGATATGGGAATTCCCAGTTTATCAGGGACAGCCATGGACGCTATTCGGAACGTTTTTCTATCAACCACTCTGAGGCAGCAAACGGGGGAATTGTCGCCGCGCGCCGGTGTATACCTGTTTGCGAAGCCCGTTTCCAGATGGATACGCTCTGTTGGCGTCCTGATGGTTCTGGCGGCCGTTCTGTTTTTTCCATTGACCGCTGCAGCGGAAACCCGGGCAACGTTTTCCCGAACAAAGGATGTTGTGGCGAATATCGAGGTACGGGTCAAAACGGATGGGGACCGTTCTCACGAATGGCACGGCATCGCCGAAGCGATCATTTCTCTGTACGTCCGGGTTGGTGCGATTTTTTCCCCCGACGATGTGAACGCATCCCTTTCCGCCTTGAAAGAATGCAACAAATTTAATGAGATCCATGTGGACTCGAGGGCCGGTGAAAAGGGAGTCACCCTGATCTATTCGCTGACCCCCTTCAAACGCATCAAGGATATCCGTATCAAGGGCAAATATCCCCTTTTTGAAATCAGGGTGCTGAATGCCATGACGGTTTATCCGGGCGATGCATATGTTCAGGACGTGATTGACGACCAGGCGAAACTGATTGCCGATCTTTACAAACAGGAGGGCTATATCGATCCGAGTGTCGTCATCGGCGGGTGGGAGGACCCGGAAGACCATCAATACGTTCTTTTTGTCACGATCAACAAGGGCCCCTACTACTCCCTCGGAAGAGTCGCTTTCGACGGGAACCGGTCCTTTGAGGACAATACCCTCCACTGGCGCATGCGTTCGTGGCGCAAGGCGACGTTCGGCAGGATTGCCGGCCGTTTTCGACAGCAGGTGTTTAAAAAAGATATCGACAATCTCCGCCAATTTTATCGCAAGATGCATTTTTTCGATGCGCGCATCACCTTTGACCTCAAGCCGAATCCGGCCGGCGGCAAGATGGATGTCGAGGTTGCCATCCAGGAAGGGGCACGGTACGATATTCGTTTTGAGGGCAACACGGCTTTCGGGGCCAAGACCCTCGGAAAGCAGTTGGCTTTTAAGGAAAGCGGGAATAGACGTGACATCGGTTTAAGAAAAAGCATCAAGCACATCAAAGCGCTCTACCACAATGCCGGATATCCTGAAATCCGCGTCGCTGCAAAGGAAAAGGTAGCTGTCGAAAACGGTGTCAAAAAGCGAACCATCGTCCTGGAAATAAAGGAGGGGCCGCGTTTTATGGTCGAGCGCGTGAATATCAGCGGCAACAAAGCGCTGAAAGAGAGGAAACTGAGGCGCCAGATCCTGACGCGCGCTCCAGGGTTGCTGCACGACGGCGCTCTTGTTGAAGGCGTTTTGCAGGAAGACCTTTTGATGCTTAAAAATATGTACCATAAAAAGGGCTACCTCGATCCTGAAATTTCTGTGGAAAAGTCGCCGGCTCCCGTCGAGGAAAATCGCCACCCCGTGGTGGTTGATTTTCACATCGATGAAGGCGTTCGCACCGTTATAACGGCAATCGAACTGGAAGGGCTGGTTCGCATTCAGCCCGCGAGCGTTTATGCGGCCATGCAGATGGAGACCGGCAAGCCTTTCCGCTGGTATGCGCTCAAGAATGAAGAACGCAACATCGCCCAGGTCGTCTCCGAGATGGGCCATCCGCATGTGACGGTGGACAGCCGCACCGCATTCAACGAAGACCATTCAGGTGTCCGGGTTACGTTCGTGATCGACGAGGGCCCTTTCGTACAGATGGGACAAACCGTCTACAGCGGAAACTTTCGTACGAAAAAAAGAATTCTGGAGCGTGAAATCGAAATGCGCCCGGGTGACCCTTTTTCATTGCAGCGCATGGTTACCGGTCAGAAGAACATACGGGCCATGAATATCTTCCGATCGGTTCAATTCAGGCCGGTGGGGCTCGAGGACAAAAAGGAACGGGTCCATCTTTTTGCAGAAGTCGATGAAAAGCCGCCTTATTTTTTTCAGGCCAATGCCGGTTACGAATCGGTGAAGGGCATATATGCCGGCAGCCGGGTGGGCGATCATAATTTTTTGGGGTTGAACAAAGATGTGTGGGTCGGCGGTGAGGTCAGCCAAACGGGGTACTGGGCGGAATCGAGGATGTTTGAGCCCCGCTTTTTCGGGACCCGCATCTCTTCGGATATGGGCCTTTATTTCAAATATGAAGAACCTTTCAACCAGGTGTTCGGCACCAGGAAGTATGGAACCGATCTGCTGCTTTCCAAAAAGCTGACCCAACGGATTAGTGCGAATCTCGGGCTGCGCGGCGAACGCCGGGAGCAATTCGGCCGGGGCGGCAATGTGGGAGACGATGAGGAAGGTGATTTTTTCAGAAGTTTTTTTACCACCTCACCTTCCGTGGCTTATGACAGCCGGGACAGCTTCATCCGGCCGCGGAAAGGCATTTTTTCCTTTTTCGCCGTCGATCTGTCCAAGGGCATTGAAAATTCGTATGATGATTTTTACAAGTACCGTTTTGAACTGAGGGGGTTCACCACACCGCTCAGACGGCTGACCCTGGCCGGCCGGGGCAGTTTCGGGGACATTCAGCCTTACGGGTCCAAGGGGGTTGTACCCCAGGATCAGCTTTTCTTCTTGGGCGGCACTGCCAGTGTGCGGGGATTTGACGAAAACCTGTTTTTGTATGACACTGAAGACGATCCTGTCGGCGGGCAGATGGCAGCGGTGGCCAGTGCGGAAGCCCGCTTCGATCTGGGCCGGAATTTCGAGTTCAGCCTGTTTTACGATGTGGGTTATCTGGATGATACGTCGGGCCTGGAGGTCACGGACAATGTGCGCGATTCGGCCGGCCTCGGATTGCGGTACGTGACCCCCATCGGCGCCATGGGCATTCTATACGGACACAAATTGGACGCGAGGCCGGAAGAGAGTCCTGGCAGGATCCATTTTTCTGTGGGATATACGTTTTAAGTTGTGAAAGGTATAATATGAGGCGTTAGACGTGAGGCGTGAGATGTTGGACGTCTGACCTCTGACTCTTGTGATGCAGGTTGTACAAGATGCGAAAGGAGACGGGAACGATGTCGAAAGTACCCACGCGGGAAGAGGCGTTTGAGTTGCTGAAAACATACAATCAATCGGAGAGCCTGATAAGGCACGCCCTGGCGGTTGAAGGCGTCATGCGCTACTGTGCCCGGTCAAGGGGCGGAGACGAGGAAAAATGGGGCGTCATCGGGCTGATTCACGATCTGGATTACGAACAGTTTCCCGATCAGCACTGTCAGAAAACCGAAGCCATTTTGAAGGAGCACGACTGGCCGGAGGAGTATATCCGGGCCGTGGTCAGTCATGGCTGGGGAATCTGCTCCGACGTGGAACCCATCAGCGAGATGGAGAAGGTGCTGTACGCCATCGATGAGCTTACCGGGCTGGTGGCGACCACCGCCCTGGTGAGGCCCTCCAGGAGCGTGCTGGACATGAAGCCCAAATCCGTGAAGAAAAAGTGGAAAGACAAGCGGTTCGCAGCCGGTGTGGACCGTTCGATCATCCAGAAAGGCGCCGCATTGCTCGGTGTCGAGGTCGCCGACCTGATTGCCGACACGATCATGGGCATGCGGGAAGTGGCGGAAGAGATCGGCTTGAAGGGCGATGTCGACTGAGGACCCTGAACGATGACCATCTGGTTGTCCATACTATTGGTGGCGGTCATGCTGCTGCTGATAACCGAGAAACTGCCCGTTGACCTGACATCCATCGGGATTTTAGTGCTTCTGGCAGTTACCGGTGTTTTGTCGCCGGCTGAAGTCGTGGCCGGTTTTGCCAGCCCGGCGGTGATTACCGTCGGGGCGATGTTCCTGATAAGTCGGGGGATGATCCGTACCGGGGCCATTGGCTATATCAGCCAGCTGGTCATACGCTACGCCCAAGGCAGTCATTTTAAGGCCATGCTGATGATCATTCTGATCGTCGGTGTGGCGTCCGCTTTTATCAACAACACCCCGGTTGTGGTCCTTTTCATACCCATCGTGTTGAGCCTGAGCTGCGAGCTGGGCGTCAGTCCATCCAGGTTGTTGATGCCGGTTTCCTTTGCGAGCATTCTGGCCGGCACCTGTACCCTGATTGGAACGTCGACCAATATCATCATCAGCGATTTGAGCGCGGCCGGCGGCTTCGGGCCCCTGGGCATGTTCGAGCTGTCACCGCTGGGCGTGCCGGTCGCTGTGGTCGGGATGGCCTACCTCCTCCTGGCGGGACCCAGGTTGTTGCCGCAACTTCACAATCCGGTCTGTGAAACCGGGGACGACGAACATCGCCGCTATCTGGCCGAAATGCAGGTGCTGCGTCAAAGTCCCATCGTGGGAGAGGAACCGGATGCCTATTTTTCCAGAAACTTTCCCGGCATGGAGGTGCTCGAGCTCATCCGCTACTCGCACGTGTATTATCCGGACCGGGACAACGTGAAGATTGCGCCGGACGACATTCTGCTGGTGAAGGGAACGGCCAGCGACCTTGTCGCCATCATGCACGAGGATTTCGTCGAGCTGCCCCTGGCCGTGGGAGCGGTTTCTTCCGGTGCTGACAAGGGGGACGCATTGGTGGTGGAGGTGATCATACCTCCCCAGTCCTCCCTGCTGGGAGAGCGCCTGTTGACCAGCCGTTTGCAGCGTGATCCGGATATACACATTCTGGCTATCAAGCGCCGCAAGCTGCACTACGACGAGTCCAAGGTCAACGATGTCCGGCTGAGAATCGGCGACATCCTGCTGGTGCAGCTGCCGGAAGCATCCCTGGAGCGGCTGCGTCAAGAGGTCGATTTCATCATCATCGAGGATGTCCATGACCGTATCATCCACAAACGGCTGGCCAAGCGTGCCTTTCTAATTTTCGGGGCCATGGTCGCGGTCGCCAGTACGGGGATGGCCGATATCATGGTGTGCGCCCTGGCGGCGTCCTTTCTGATGATTGTGACCGGCTGCCTGCAGCTCCGCAATGTCTACCGGGCCATGGACGGCCGGATCCTTTTGCTGATCGTGGCCATGATCGCCCTGAGCACCGCTTTGGAGAAAACAGGGACTTCCCGGCTGTACGCGCAGGCGTTTCTCAACCTGTTCAGCGGGTTGGGGCCGGCCTATGTGCTGGCAGGGGTGATCCTTCTGACCGGCATCAGTACGCATGTCTTGAGCAACAATGCCACGGCGATTCTACTGCTGCCCATTGCCATATCGGCGGCCCAGGCGCTGGGCGTCGATCCCAAACCGTTTATCATCGCCGTCTGTTTCGGGGCCAGCGCCTGTTTTGCGGCCCCTATCGGCTACCAGACCAACCTCCTCGTGTACGGTCCGGGCGGTTACCGGTTCAGTGATTATGTCAAACTGGGTATGCCGCTGAATTTGCTGGTTTTACTGGCAGGGTCACTCTTTATCCCTGTGCTGTGGCCGTTTTAGGGTGGTTGCCGGAAAAAGATTCCGAATAGCGGACGTCTTCAGCGAGTTCCAATCGGAACAGACTTATGGCAAAGGTACTTTCAGTCTATGAACGCAGGTATGATAGCAATACAGGTGGTTGCCCTTTTCATGGCCCTGACATTCCATGAGTTCGCTCACGGGTGGGTTGCCGGAAAGCTGGGAGACAGGACCGCGGAATCCTTGGGAAGACTCACCCTCAACCCCAAGGATCACATCGACCCGTTCGGAACGCTGTTGCTGCCGGGGATGCTCATTTTAATGCACTCGCCGGTCGTGTTCGGATGGGCCAAACCCGTACCGATCAATCCCTACAACTTTAAAAATCCACGCCGGGGGATGATGTGGTCGGCGCTGGGCGGACCGGTGATCAACCTGCTTCTGGCCGGTGTGCTCGCCGTGGCTTTCAAAGGCATGCTGCATTCCGGCATCATGATAAAACCCCTTCTGATTTTCCTGATAGTCGCAGTTCAGCTGAATGTGTTCCTGGCTGTTTTCAATCTCATCCCCATACCGCCTTTGGATGGCGGCCGGGTGCTGGTGGGACTTCTCCCGCAGGCGCAGGCAGCGGCTTACAGTCGCATAGAACCCTTTGGATTTCTGATCGTGATCGCCCTGATGTACTTCGATGTTCTGGACCGATTTCTGTTTTATCCCATCGTACTAGTCATGCGTTTTTTGGGGATCGGTTGATTCCGCAACCAGGGTGTCCGGGAACCCAGGAGCCCGCAAGGGCTGTTTACAGGCATCCTCCAGCATTTTGACCACTTTCGGCGACCAGGCGTCTCCTCCGTACAGGGTGCGCGCTCTCCTGAAAATATGGCGCGTCACACTGCCCAACTCCAGCGGTACGTCGAGTTTTTCGGCTATCCGGTCGGCGAAACCCAGGTCTTTGCAGGCCAGGTCCATGGTGAAGTTGATGTTGTAGGAGCCGTTGAGAATCAGCTGGCTTTCGGTTTCGTGTACGAAGCTGTTGCCGGAGCTGGCCCGGATGGCCCGGTAGGCCGCGCTTAAATCCACTCCCTGTTTGGCGGCCAGCATCATGCCTTCGCCGGCGGCCACCAGGTGGATGAAGGCCAGCATGTTGGTGACCACCTTGACCACCGAGGCATTGCCGATGTCACCCAGGTGAATCACCTCTTTGCCCATGACTTCCAGGATCGGCCGAAAGTGTTCGAACAGGGTCGACTCCCCGCCGACGAGTACGGTAATTTCGCCGGTGTGGGCCAGATGGACGCCTCCGGTGACCGGGCACTCCAGCACCTTCAGGCCCTTTTTTGCGGCGACGCCCGCCAGGCGCTGGATATCTTCGAAATCAGTGGTGCTCATCTCGATCCAGCAGCTTCCTGCGGGCAAGTGGTCGAAGACGCCGCCCTCTTTTTCCACCACGGCCCTGGAAGCTTCGGGGGAAGGCAGTGCCGTAATGACCGCTTCGGCCCCGCGGCATACATCGGCGATGTTTTCCACACAGTTGGCACCGGCCTCTACAAAAGCCACGCCGCATTCGGGGCGCAGGTCGCTGACGGTGACGTCGTGTCCCGCTTTGACGAGATTCATGGCCAGTGGCTGCCCCAGGTTTCCCAGTCCGACAAATCCAATTTTCATAGGTGCTCCTCGATTGACATAATCGTTATTGTAAACGTTCCACGGTTGGATTCCGATATGTTAATTTGAAATTTTTCACAACCCAAGATTTTAAAAGAGGACCCGAAAAGGGCGAACCCGGCACCGGATTCGGTGGGCACAGTCGCTTAACGGATTCTCACCCCCTGCTTCTCCAGGGCCTTCTGTACTTTGTGGATATCGACTTCCCTGGTTGTCTTGCCGTCTTTTATCGACTGGGCCGCGGCCACACCGGTGCCCTGTCCGGTCAGTGCGCAGCAGGTCATGGCCCTGGTGGCGGCATGCGACCCCTGGTCGCCGGCGACACAACGCCCGGCAACCAGCAGGTTTTCCACCGTTTGCGGGAGGGTGATGCCGTAGGGGACCTGGAAATAACGGCCCGTGGTGGGGATAATCACCACGCCATAACCGTCCAGAAATTCGGGGAAGATCCCGATGGAATCTTCAAACCGGCCCTGAGAGCGGACATCCTGCTCGGTCAGGCGGCAGCGGCCGACGATCTTTCTCGATTCGCGTATTCCCAGGGCGGTGGAAAAATTGCGCAGCCTGGCTTTTTCGAAGCCCGGGGCGTATTTTTTCAGAGCCTCGACAGCCCAGACCGCCTGACGGCGGCCGTCCATTTCTCCACGGGTCAGATCGCGCACGTCGGTGGGATCATAGCCCGGCATGTAAACGACGTTCAAATGGGTGACCTCCCCATCGGGCGTAACCGTGCCCCAGGTGCCGCCGAGGCCGACATCCTCCGGGATTTCACCGGCGGCTTTGGCTTTTTCAAAGGGCTCCCGGATGAAGGGGCTGAAGAGGCCGTTCTCTTTTCCCGAGGTTTTTACGCACCAGTCTTTCAGGGTGGGATGCTGCTGTTTGACATACGTCAAAAAGCGTCTTGCGTCCACGCCGCTGCATGCGAAATTGACCGTTACCCCGAGCAGTTCCTGCACAGGGGCCATGGTGCAGGGTGCGCCGGCACGATGGGCCAGGTCGGCGTCTCCGCTGGCATCGATGACCCGTTTTGCCAGGATGGCCTGTCGGCCTGACTTGCTTTCGGTGATGACGCCTTTGACGACACCCTCTTCCACGATCGGGCGGACACCGAGGCAGTGCAGCAGCGGCCTGACGCCGGATTCGATGATCAGCCGGTCGGCCACCACCTTGAAAAGCTCGGTGTCGAGGGCCTGGCTGTCGGACTGAGGCTCCGGCCAGCTGGCATGCATCTCCAGGGCGCGTTGTTCGAATTCCAGGCCGATGCCCTGTGACTCGACGGTGCCGTTGTGGCGATACCAGGCGATGGATTCAACCGCGGCTTGCGTGATATTGCCCCCGAAGCATCCAAAACGTTCGACCAGCATGGTGTCCGTTTTTTCACGGGCGGCCGCCAGCGCGGCCGCCAGACCCGCCGGCCCGCCGCCGACCACCAGGACCTCTGTTTCGGCAATTACGGGAATTTCTTTTCGGCTTTCGGTGACTGTCCGCATTTTCAACCCCCTGGTTGTCCGGTGCCCTATTTGCTTGTTGACAGTGGCACCATATTTGATTACATACATATTTGCAATATGGAATAGTGTTCCATTATTCGGAACAAATGACGGCCGGTTGCAAAGTGGCTGTCGTTGCTTTTCCGGGCAGCGCCGTTTCAGGGAGACAGGCCGCATCAACCTGATTTTATTAACAAATGAAATCTTTATTCAAAGCGCTGGATATCATCGAGACCCTTGCGGAAGCGGGTGAAATGGGAATCAGGGAACTTTCGGCCGCAACCGGCTATCCACCGGCAACCACTCACCGCATCGTTTCCGCTCTGGGGGAAAGATCCTATCTGCGCAAAATGCCGGAATCGAACCGCTACAGCCTTTCACCGAAATTTTTGCTTCTGGCCGACAGCATCCAGGAGCGCTTCGAGATTGCACTGATCACCCGCCCCCATCTGGAAAAACTGATGCGCCAAAGCGGGGAGAACGCCAATCTGTGCGTGCGCAACGGGGTGGACGTCATTTACATCGACCATGTGCACAGCCGACGGCACAATCTCAGAATTTTCACCCACATCGGGGCCAATGCCCCGCTGCATGCCACCGGGGTCGGCAAAATTTTCCTGAGTTGGATGGCGCCTGATCAGTTTGCAGGTTTTCTGGAACGTATCAAGTTCGAGACGTTGACGCCCCACACGATTACCGACCCGGATGACCTGCGCGATGAAATTGAAAAAATAAAAAAACAAGGGTACGCCCTGGATGATCAGGAAAAAGAACTGGGCGTGCGGTGCATCGCCGCTCCCCTGATGAATCACAGGGGGGAAGTGGTGGCGGCCATTTCCATTTCCGGGGCTGCCCAGCGCATCTCGGACAGCCGGCTGTCCGGCTTGGCCGACATGGTAAAAGAAACCGCGCGTACGATTTCAAATCGATTGGGATATAGTGAAAAAAGAGTAGAGAAGGAATAGTGGAACGATGATTGAAACCCTGGAGAAGATAGAACCGATACTGTTGATGGGGCCCGGCCCCTCCTGTGTGCCCGAAGACGTTTATGCCGCCCTGGCGAGCCCCACCATCGGCCACCTGGACCCGGTTTTCATCACCATCATGGACAAGGTCAAGCAGCAGCTGCGCAGCCTTTTCAATACCGGAAATGCCCTGACCATGCCCATATCCGGTACCGGGTCGGCCGGGATGGAAACTTGTTTTGTCAACTTGGTAGAGCCGGGTGACCGTGTGCTTGTCCTTATCAACGGCGTATTCGGTATGCGGATGCAGGACGTGGCCACCCGTTTGGGCGCCGAAGTCAATGTGCTCGAGTACACCTGGGGAACGCCGGTCGATCCGGAAGAGGTCGCCCGGAAAGTGGCGGAAAACGACTACAAAATCGTGGCCGTGGTGCACGCCGAAACCTCTACCGGCGTGAGGAATCCGGTCGAAAAGATCGGCGGTGCCGTCAGGGACAGCGGTGCCCTTTTTCTGGTGGATACGGTCACCAGCCTGGGAGGCATCGAAGTGGCGGTGGACGCCTGGCATGCGGATGCGGTGTACAGCGGGACACAGAAATGCCTTTCCTGTCCGCCGGGACTCGCGCCCATATCGTTTTCCGCTGCCGCGGTAAAGGCGGTAGAGGCCCGCAAGACCAAGGTGCCCAACTGGTATCTGGACCTGAGCATGCTCCTGCGGTACTGGGAGGGGGAGACGCGCACCTATCACCACACCGCTCCCATCAATATGATCTACGGCCTGCACCAGGCCCTGGCGTTGATCCTGGAAGAGGGCACGGCTTCCGTGTTTCACCGTCATGCAGAGCAGCACCGGAACCTGGTGAAAGGGCTGGAAACACTTGGATTGGAAATGCTGGTGGCAGAGCCCTACCGTCTGCCCATGCTGAACGCCGTAAAACTGCCTGCAGACATTGACGAGGCCGCCGTTCGCGGGCGTTTGCGCAAGGAGCACCGGATTGAAATCGGTGCCGGGCTGGGACCTTTGGCCGGGAAAATATGGCGGATCGGTTTGATGGGTCACACGGCCCGGGTTGAAAACGTCCAGCGTTTTTTGGCGGCACTTAAAGAGATTCTGAGCCGTCTGTGAAGGATCCTCGAGGTTGAGTGGAAATTCGCCCCGGTTCATCCGGGTCTGGGTTTACAGGGCTTGGGGGGAATCGTGAAAATCGTGCGTGAAACGGTCGATGTGGTGATTGCCGGAGGCGGTACGGCCGGGCATGTGGCGGCCATACAGGCGGCCCGCGCCGGGGTGAAGACCGCCGTCGTCGAGGCGGGCAGCATGCTGGGCGGGACCATGACGGATGGGGGCGTTTACATGCCCAACCATTTTTTCAGTATCGACGGACCGGTGGTTCAGGGTATTGCCTGGGAACTGTACACGAAATCGAAGGCTATCGAGGGCCTGCCCGTGCCGGACTACCGCAAGCGCAGGCCCTTGGATACGCCCGGGTACTACAGCTACATCAATGTCCCCATATATGCCGCCTTGGCGGAAAGGGAGGCTCTAGAGGCCGGCGTGGTTATCCACTACCACGAATTCGTGGCCGAGGTGCGGGCGGTGGGTGGCATTTGGGAGATTGTCTCACTGGGCCGCGGCATCCGGCGCATCACCAGGGCTAGAGAGATCATCGACTGCAGCGGTGATGCCGATGTGGTCAGGATTCTGGGCCTGGGCGTTGAGCGGGCTAGAAGGCCTCAGCCCGGTGCTTATCAGTACAAGATCGAAGGCATCGAGTATGAGCAGGTGTGGAAAAAAGAAGTACAGCAGATCTATGACGAAGCCGTGGCTGCGGGGAAGTTGGAGGCGGGCGATTTCGCCTATGCCAGGACCAAACCCTTCAGCTATTACCTGGCACATGGAGGTCACAACGCCACCCATCTCTACGCCGCCGACACGTCTGATGCCGAGGGTCAGACCCGGGCCAACCTGGATGGCCGCGCCCGGATGCTGCGCATGTTTCAATTTTTAAAATCCGAGATACCCGGATGCGAACGCGCGGTTCTCAAAACCATGTACGGCCGGGCCCTGTCGCGGGAGTCCTATCGCGTAAAGGGGGAATACACGATTACCAGAAAGGATTTCATGCAGGCAAAGGATTTCAAAGACAAGGTGTGCAACGCGTTCAACTACATCGACATGCACAGCCGTGAAAAGGGGTGTGAGGAAATTTTTCACGCTTCAGAGCACCTGGTTCCAACGGTGCCTTTCAGGGCCTTGATCCCCAAGGGAGCCTCCAGGCTCACGGTTGCCGGACGTATCGTTTCCGCAGAGCGGATGGCGCTGGCAGGCATCCGGGCCCAGTGTGTCTGCATGGCCATGGGGCAGGCCATGGGTGCGGCAGCCGCCATGGCCGTTAAAAAGGGCGTCCC
>JAJDNW010000144.1 GCA_022340465.1 Deltaproteobacteria bacterium
TTTCTTTAGGCCCTATAGCACATATTTTAGCGACCCGTTTTCCTCTCCTTGTAACGGCTATTTCTTCCCCGGCCTTTATCTGATTTAGAATCCTGCTAAAGTTTTTTTGGATTTCTCCTACAGTTGCCGTCTTCATTTGCATTTCCCCCTTCTTATTTTTTACGCATATTTTATGCGTAAAATTTTAATTGTCAAGCTTTTCTAAGACACATTAAATGGATTGCAGATCAGTGCTTTTCTCGCATAATAATCCACTGCAAAATAAACTGTTACAATAAAAAAGCTAAAATTTTTATTTACATTACGATTTTTGTCCTCAATTTCGTTGCCGGGAATGGCTGTTCTCTTTTTCCGGTCGATCTCCGTTTTATACTCCCTAATTACAGCTAAAATCTTACCGCCTGCAATCTTTTAGCTGCCATTTCGGGGCGACTATGGTTTCCAGGCACCCTCCCGGAGAAAGGGCGGGCTGTCGATTGTGATTTGTTAAAATTAAAGAGGATATTTATTTCGAAATCCACCAAATTTTCATTATATACTAAGTCAATAAAGAATTGCGCGACAGGTCAAATCCTCCATGGACTGAACAGTCGGATACCACTGGGGTCCATCTCGGAAATATTTCGGCTCTTATTCCAATTAATGGGTATTATGAAATACCCATTAATTACCCGTTAATTCACCTTGTTTTTCTTTTTTTTTCCAGTTAGGGATGAGTAATGTCGCAGTGTATCATGCAAGAAACGCCTTCGAGAGACCTTTAACGAGTGGAACCCAACAAGTGGAAATGGAAAGCGTGGCTGCACTCCGGGACTTTTTTCTGGCTCGAAACAGGCCTGAACTCGAGCGGGCCTACGGAGAGTTGACCAAGAATTTTCCGGAGGACGTGCCTGAAGTGGAAGACTGGGAAGAGGTTGAATTTGCTTTCAACCGACTCTTTGTAGGACCGGCCGCCTTGGAAGCGCCGCCGTTCGCTTCCGTCTATTTAGATTCCGAGCCGCTGGTCATGAGCGAGACAACCCTGGAAGTCCGAGAGATGTATGCGTCAATCGGTCTTGAATCCCCCTGGAAGAACAGGTTACCGGACGATCACATCAGTCTGGAACTGGATGCAACCCTGGCCATGAATCATATCGCCCTGCAATCGGGCCTGGCTGAGGTGCAAGAGCTCAGGAGCCGGTTCCTGGAGCATATGGACAGATGGGTATCGAGATTTGTCGATCGCATGAACAAGGCGCCTTCTATCCACCCGGCCATTGGTTATGCTGCCAGGTGTTTGGCCGAGTGGCTGAAGCACTCGCTTGAAAATATAAGGGGGGTAACAGGCAACAATGGAGGAGAAGTATGACCGCACCCAACAATACACTTGGAACTCAGGTCGGAAAGTGTCCGCTGTCCAGAAGGAAATTTCTGAAATGCCTTCTGGCGGCCGGCGCGGTGGCCACCATGCCCTGCGGGCTGCTTCGCCCGATGCGGTCGCGGGCCCAGGAGATCGTCTACGAGGGCGGCTATGAATTCTTCCGCAACGCCTGCCCCCGGAACTGCTACGACACTTGCTCTATCAAGACGTCTGTCAAGGACGGGGTGATTCAATTCATCGAGGGTGCGACCGAGTCGACCTTCACCCGGGGCGGACTGTGCGTGAAAGGCTACGGTTACACCCGCCGTCCTTACAGTCCGGACCGCATCAAGTACCCCATGGTCCAGGAGGGCCGCGGCACGGGGAACTGGAAGCGCGTCTCCTGGGACGACGCCATGGACCGCATCTCCAAAAAGCTCCTGGAAATGCATGACAAGGACGGCACGCTGCTGGGCCTGGCCCTGTCCAAGTATTCGGGCAATTTCGGCATCACCAATTACGGCGTCGAAGGGATGATGACCTCGCTGGGGTATACGACCCGGCTGACGGGAACACCTTGCTGGCCGGCCGGAATCGACGCCCAGAATTTCGACATGGGTGACATGTGGTGCAACGACCCTGAAGACATGGTCGATGCCCGATACATCATCCTCTGGGGGGCCAACCCGGCCTGGAACTCGGTCCACTCGGTCAAGTACCTCTACGCGGCCCGGGACCGGGGGGCCAAGATCGTGGTCATCGACCCCATCCTGACCCAGATAGCGGCCAAGGCCGACGAGTACTGGCAGGTCAAGACGTCTGCGGACGGGGCACTGGCTCTCGGCATGGCCCGCTACATCCTGGACAACGACCTCTACGACAAAGACTGGGTGGCGGCCAACTCCATCGGCTTTGACGCATTCGCCGAGTACCTGAAAAACAACGTCACCGTGGCATGGGCGGCCAAGGAGTCTGGGATTCCGGCCGAGAGCATCGTCAAGGTGGCCCAGGAGTTCGCCACGGCCAAGCCGGCCACCATCTGGATCGGCTACGGCCTGCAGCGCCACGTCAACGGCGGGGCCACGGTCCGGGCCATCGATGCCCTGGTGGCCATGACCGGTAATGTGGGCAAGACCGGTGGCGGCGCCCGCTACGGGCACCTGCAGACCTGGGGCTTCAACTACCACGCCCTGCTGCAGAAACAGCCCGAAGGAGCCAAGGGCGTGCCGGGCAAAGCCGAGGTCAAGGGCGACTTTACCTTTACCTCCGACGATGCGGCCGTGGATTATTCGGATCGCATCCTGAACATCAACAAGACCGCCCAGGTCATCCTGGATGCGGACGACCCACCCATCCGCCTGCTGTGGGTCTCCTGCAAGAACCCCTTCAGCCAGGACTTCGACCGCAACAAAATGCTCAAGGCTTTTGAGAAGCTGGAGATGGTGGTCACCGTGGACCAGTTCTTCAACCAGACCGTAGAGATGTCGGACATCGTTTTGCCCGTGACCACGCTGTTCGAGGAATGGACCATCAACGCCTCCTACTGGCACTATTGGCTGTCCATCAACGAACAGGCCATCGAGCCCATGTACGAGGCCAAGTCCAACATCGAGATCGCCGCGGCCCTGTCCCAAAAAATGAACGAACTCAGACCCGGCTCCTGCACCTTCCCCACGGAGATCGACACCAAAGAGTGGATGATCAAGGAGTTCAACCAGGGCGTCTACGACCTGTTCGGCCTCAAGTCCTGGGAGGACCTTCGCAACGGTCCGGTCAAGGCCAAGATGCACCCGGCCTCCTGGGTCGATCTCAAGTTCAAGACGCCGTCCGGCAAGTACGAGTTCAAGTCCGAGCTGGCCGAAAAGTGGGGCCACAAGGCCCTGCCCGAGTTTAAGGCGCCACGGGAGAAGTATGACAAATACCGGTTGCTGACGCCGCACTCCAAGTTCGGCATCCATTCCCAGTTCATCAACCTGGATTGGAGCGAGGAGTTCAACCCCAAACCCTTCGTTTACCTCCACCCCAAACTGGCGGCCGAGAAAGGTATTAATGACGGAGACACCGTCCGGGTC
>JAJDNW010000145.1 GCA_022340465.1 Deltaproteobacteria bacterium
GGCGCGGGAGATCCTGCCTGGCACGGATTCATGCTCCCAGTCAGCCCCCCGCGCGACGGAACACCTTTGGAAAAGTCCCTGGAAGAACTGTCGAAGAAGACCATCCCCTATACCGACGACATTTTCATGTTCAATTACGCATGGAAGGGCGAAGAGGCATGGAAGACGGGTATCTATTCACCGCATAAAGCCAAGCAGGTGGCCTGGAGCCGTCACTATTCATCGTTCTGGCACGAATCCATGGGATTCTGCGAAATGTTCATGCACGGGGTAGGCGGTGAAAGCCCCGAGATAGAAATCAAATACTACAACGCCGTTACCGGGAAGAAAGATTCCTTCGCCGACACCATGAGAATCGGTCAAAAGATCTGGACACTGGAGCGGGCCGTCCGCGTAATGCACGGGAGAAGCCGACAGACAGAAGACTTCTTTCCGTACATGTACAGGCCGGGTGCATCCGGCAGAGTCAAATACGGCGGCGTGCCCATCTACGAGAACGGTAAATGGCGTTCCGATCCGGCTCCGGACATGTACCTGGACCGGAAGGGCGTGGAGGACTTTAAAAGCCACTTCTATGCACTGGAAGGTTGGGACAGGGAACACGGCTGGCCCACAAGAAAGACACTTCAGGAGCTGTCGCTTGCCAAGGTGGCGGACACGCTCGAAGCCAATGGAAAACTGGGAACTTCGATTGTTTAGAGGATGAAACATTACAACTAACAGCAGGAGAGGGCAAAATGACAGGTGGCTACACGGGAAAAATTTTAAAGGTCAATCTGACAGCTGGGAAATTCAGCACGATTGACACCTCTAAATACGAGGAATTCGGGGGCGGCTATGGCATCGGTGCGGCCATTTTCTGGGACCTTTGTGTAGCCCCCGGGCATTGGGACCTGCAGGACGCCTTCAACCCCAACAACATCGTTTCTATCATCACCGGTCCTCTGGCCGGAACGGGGATTCCTTCCGCGGGGCGCACCAGCATTTCCGGGCTTGCGCCGCAGTCCTGGCCGGTCAACTGGTTTTCCCACAGCAATATCGGTGGCAATTTCGCCTCTTTCCTCAAATTCGCCGGCTGGGACGGGATCGTTATCGAGGGGAGGGCCGAGGCACCCGTCTATATCAATATTGTCAACGACGGAGCGACCCTGGAGGATGCGGAACCACTTTGGGGCCTCGACACATGGAAAACCCAGGAAGAGATCTGGAAGGCACAGGCCTCAGGGAACTCCCTGAGATACGGCGAGGAGTGGCAAAACCTCAGCGGTGGCGATACACTGCAACGGCCCTCCATCCTTGCCATCGGCCCTGCGGGTGAAAACAGATCGCGTATCGCCACGCTGATACACGGCGGCGGATCCGGGGCCGGTCAGGGCGGTTTCGGAGGGGTGTTCGGATCTAAGAATCTGAAAGCCATTGCTGTGCTCGGTACATGCTCCGTAAAGGTCGCAGATCCGGTAGCCGTCCTTGAGGCACGCCGCTGGTATGAAACCAACTGGCCGCCAATCCACCGGGGCGGCAAGGGGAGTGTTGCATCCTCCTGCCTGGGATGCCCCAAGGGCTGCCACTCGAGGGACCCGGTCTACGGACAGGATTCTGACGGCTGCGCGGAATCGGTCTGGTTCAATCCGCCGCCGGACTACAGGAAGGCGTCGACCAGAGACAGGCTGAAAGCCACCGATGCGGCTCAGCAGCTTGGTATCAACGCGTCTGAACTCTCCTACATCGGCTCCAGGGCGTTTCCGAGCCCTCCCGGCCACCCGATCCAGCCCCACATCCCCTCCAAAACCGGATTGGCCTGGTACCTGAAGAGAGTGTACGACATGGGCGTCATCGGCCCGGGGAAAAAGGTGGACACCTATCCCCTTCCGATGGAGATGTGGGACACAGTGGAGTTTGCCGAAATTCTCTGTACGGCCATCGCAAAGCGGATCGGCATCGGGGATCTGCTTGCCGAGGGAACCGTCCGTTTCGCCGAAAAAATCGGCAGGAGCAGGGACACCGACGGTATTTTGCGGTACCCGGCATGGGGATATGTGGACCACTGGACGATGCCGAATGTGGAGTGGGCATACGGAACCCTGATGGATTCGCGCGATATCAATAACCATGATGTTTCCCTCAGCCCGGTCGAGGGAATGTCCTGCGAGGCGTATGTGACCTTGCTCGCAGCGGCCTGCCCGCCTTTCGAAGACGACCCGTTCATGTTCGACTACAGCTGGCAGGGCGAACAGGCATACCGGACGGGGATCTATTCCGATCACAAGGCCAGATTCGTAGCATGGCATCAGCACTACGCTATGTTCTACAAGGAATCGATGCTTTTCTGCGACTGGGTGTTCGGAAACGCTTTCGACCGGCGTTCCGAAAATGGCCGAGGCGCGACCCCCCAGGCGGAACCGGTTCTCATCAACGCGGTGACGGGAAAAGGGATGAGCTTTGTCGACGGAATAGAGACGGGGCGAAAGATCTGGAATGTCGTACGCGCGATTTTTGCTGTTCAGGGAAAAAACCGCGACAATGAAAAATTCTCGGGTTTCATGTACCGTCCCGGTGCTTCCAGGGCCCATTACCTGCCTACGATACCGTTATTTGACGGGAAAAAATGGGACTGGACGGATTGCGGTGAACTCTACCTGGATGAAGACGGAGTGGAGCGTTGGAAAACGGCATTCTATAGTTTAGAAGGGTGGGACGCCAAATCAGGATATCCGAAACGCGCAACTTTGGAGAAGCTCGGTTTGCGACATGTCGCAGATGTGCTTGAGAGCAGGGATCGGATCGGTACCTGATCGGCCCGCGAATGAGCTCCGAAAAAGAAAAAGGGGACGGTGGTTCCTAAGCAACTTACTTAAAAAGATAACATTGCTTAAGCGTCACTGACATTTCAGAGATATCGCTGGGTAATGGCTAAATTCGCATGCCTTAAAATCACTTTAGAGACTATCTCTACTGGCACCCCTGAATGGGATGCATGAGTAGCAGCATGCCGGCGTAAATCATGGGGCCGTAATTTAATACCTACTTTATTTCCTGCTCTTCTCAATATGGCCCTAGCTCCTTCATAACTAATCCGAAATATCTTTTGATCAGGCTCAGTGCAGTTTTCTTTCACATAATCTTTCAATCTATCCGCCACCTTTTGAGGAATAAAGACAAATTCTGCATCCTCTCCGCTTTTAGGTTTTCTGATGATCAGCTTCTTTTCATTTACTTCATCAGCAACCAAGTTCAAAACTTCGCCTATCCTCATTCCACCCCTCGCCATAAGGTTCAGGAGAAGCCGGTTTCTGTTCTTTGTCTCTTTAAAAAT
>JAJDNW010000146.1 GCA_022340465.1 Deltaproteobacteria bacterium
GAACAACGCCTGATCCAATTCCGGCGTGAGAGCCACTCCTTTTTCAACCCTTTCTGCAGATTCAATCAATTCCTCAATATTGACATTGGCAGCTGTACGGGGCACGTACTCTGTAGGGGAACGCTGAAAATCAAGCGCACCAATCCGGTCTGAACCCGATTCCAACAAGTAGGTCAGCTCATCCAACTCGGCCGTATCTACGCTTGAACCCTTAAGCCCAAACTTTTTGTTGATAATCACACGCCGGCCCCATGCATCGGGCGCGGCGTCTCTGATACAGCCGGGCATGGCTAAGCCTGCTGGTAAGGGAAGCACCCCGGCCCTAAGCGGCAATTCAGGTTCATAAATCGCAATTGCAGGTTTGCTATAAATCGTACGATCCAGGTAGCTTCTACCGTAGTTGAACAACACATTGCCGTTATCAGCTTCAAGCCGTCCAGCCACGATAGGCTCGGTTTCGTTCGGCAGCCATATCCATACAAAGGCTTCTTTCTCAGTTTTAGAAATCATCGCGAACCACTTTGGATTTTTTTCGAACAGACTTTGGCAGAAGCGCTAGCTTCTCCGTGGTTTGCCGTAGGTATTTCGTCAACGTCCTTTCATCGGCATCAAACAGTTTGACGCCAACTATGGTGGCCACCTCGAAAACGGCTCCAATTTCGCATTTAAGATTACCCTTTTCGATGCGTTGCAGCAGTCCTCTGGAAATACCAGCGCGGTCGGCCAATTCCTGAGCAGTTAGTTTGCGCTCATGTCGTGCTTCGCGGATCAACGAGCCGAGCAAGGCAGCCGCATCGCGGCTATAGCGTGAGTAGGTGCGTATAATGGACTTCGGCATTGTTTTCCTATTGGTTTGTATATAGGTCATTAATGACCCTAATGCTCTTTCTGTGAACCACGAGTTACAAAATACTCATCAGCTTGTCAAGCCAATTTTGATCCGTATATAGATCTTTAGGATTTCTTATGAGCTATAGGAAGAACATTTTAATGAATTTCAACATCCGTGGGAGAGGTATTGATCTCCATGCCATCATAGAGCAGACCGGTTTTTAGTTGGTTCAAATTGGCCGCCTGTTTCATCACATTTTCCCTGATCAGGTCATCACCACACTGTTTCAGGGCCTGCTCCTGGTCTGGTCCACCAGGTAGCCCAATACATTATTCGATTCCGAAGCATCGGCGTCGGGCTGGTATTTTTCCATAAACGCGTAATAGGCTTTCATGACCTCACTATTTATATATTGAGGATCACTTGGGTCCATGAAGTAGCTGTCGGTGATGATGCCCTGGCATTTTTCATAGCAAGCTCGAGCGCAGCGGGTGGTTCAGTAGCTCTTGCTTTAAGCTTCCGCTCCCCGACCTCTCAGACTCCTTACTCCCTACTGCCTGCTTGAAAGTACCCCATGCTTCAGGCTTCCGGCCTCTGATCAGCGAAAGCGCTCGAGCAGCAGATTGCCGCGTCGCCACAGGCGATAGGCGCCTTCTACGGCAAAGGCCAGACACAGCATGGCCACCAGCACCCATACGTGGGCAGGTGAATGCTTTGCTGTGTAGCGGATCAGGCTGAAGAGGGCGCCCAGGCAGAGCACCACACCGGCGACAGACACCCAGCGCAGGCTGCCGGTTTTTACCGCCAGGCGGGCATTGGCGGCGTTGACGGCGGCAAAGATGATTAGAAAACCGGCGCTGCCCATGGTCGAAATGCTTGAGAGATCGAAAAAATTGGCCACCAGCAGGGTGACGCCGCTGGTAATCAGGAGGCCTTCCACCGGCCGGTTCCACAATTTGCGTTCCAGGATCTCCGGCAGCTCGCCGTCCTTGGCAATGGAGTAGCTGAGACGGGCCGCGCCGTACAGGGTGGCGTTGATGGCCGAAAGGGTGGAGAGCAGGGCCGCGACGGTGATCAGCAGGTAGCCGAAAGACCCCAGAAAAGGCCGGGCCGCCTGGGCCAGGGCGTAGTCCTTGGCATCTACGATTTGCGCTACCGGCAGGTTGCCGATGGTCACTGCGGCCACCATGATGTAGAGCAGGATGACGAACCCGACGGCCGAGTAGTAGGCCAGAGGCAGAATACGGTCCGGTTCGAGGACATCACCGGCGGTGTTGGCGATAAGCTCAAAGCCCTCGTACGCCAGGAAAATGACCATGGCGCCGGCGATAATGGCGCCGGCCTGGGGCCACGCATGCAGCGCCATTCGGGAAACATCCATGGACCAGGCGCCCACACCGATGAAAAAAAGCAGGATGCCGACCTTGGCGGCCACAATCCAGGTTTCGGCCCGGCCGATCGCCTCGACATTGAGAAAATTGAGACCGGTGATCCCGAGCACGGCCATACTGGTCAGCACGTGCTTCCACAGCAGCCGTGAGCCCTCGGGAAACAAGGCCGCTGCATAGCTGCCAAACGCAAAGGCGTACAGGGAGAGCATCACGATATAGCTGATCCAGAGGAGAATGTTGGCCGTGCCGGTAAAAAGCCCCGGGCCGAAAGCCTGGTCCAGGAAGGTGACGGTGCCGCCCTGGCCTGGAAACGCCACGGACAGCTTGGTGTAGGCGTAGGCCGTCACCAGTGCCACCAGCCCGGCGGCCAGGAAGGCCACCGGCGCGGCACCGTGGGTAATCTGTACAGAAAGCCCCAGGACGGCAAAGATGCCGCCCCCGACCATCCCGCCGATGCCGATGGCAACCACCGGCCAGTAT
This sequence comes from Deltaproteobacteria bacterium, assembly GCA_022340465.1. Classification (NCBI taxonomy): domain Bacteria; kingdom Pseudomonadati; phylum Myxococcota; class Myxococcia; species Deltaproteobacteria bacterium. Next base: position 2,704 of record JAJDNW010000146.1, read on the forward strand.
CCGATCTTTTTTTTCTTTGCGTCCATTTGGTGTTGGGAATTTAGGGTTTTACGTGTCAGATGGTTACGTGTTAAGAGGCCTTTTGCTGCATATCTCTCGCCCACTTCGTTAGAGTGCGCAGAGAACGCAGAGGGTAATACCTCAGAAGTCAGCGGTCGGAAGCCTGGGGCACTGGGCAAGAGCTATCTCACCGCCCGCTTCACTGACCCGGTAGGGAGCAGGCATTAGGGAGTAAGGAGCACGCCCTACGTATAATATCGCGAGCGTCGTGATGGCAGAAACGCGCCCTACTCCATACTGCCTAATGGAAGCTACTCCATGCTTCAGGCATCCGACCGTTGATCTATGGATTCTGACTTCTGGCCCCGATAGGTAACCATTTACGGCGCACCAAGTCAAGTCTCGCCAAGTTTTTGGGGTGCTTCCTTCGGGCCGGTTTCCTGCGGCGATGTTTGCGGGCCCAAAATCTTTTGAATGTCCAGCGTGTCTATTTTTTCTTTTTCCAAAAGCAGCTTCGCCATGGCTTCCAGTTCGGGGCGATGATCGGCGAGGATCTGCTTGGCCGATTGATAGGCTGAATCGATGAGTGCCTGGGTTTCGCGGTCGATCGACGCCTCCAGGTTTTCGGATCGGCGCTGGGTGGACGGCCCCTGGCCTAAAAACGGGTTGGACGCGTTTTCCACCAACGACCGGTTGGGCATCCGATCGCTCATGCCGTACACCGTGAGCATGCCGTGGACGATGGCGGCCACCTTTTCCAGGTCATTGGCGGCCCCGGTGGACACTTCGCCGAAGATCAGCTCCTCGGCGGCGCGTCCGCCCAAAAGCCCCTTGAGCTTGCCCAGCAATTCGCTGCGGGACATGAGAAAACGGTCTTCAAGGGGGGTCTGCAGGGTGTAGCCCAAGGCGCCGACCCCCCGGGGAATGATGGAGACTTTCTGAACCGGATCGGCCCCCGGCGTGAAGTGTCCGACGACGGCGTGGCCGGACTCATGGTAGGCCACCACCTGACGTTCATGGGGATTGATCAGCCTGTTCTTCTTTTCCAGACCGGCGATGACCCGTTCGATGGCATCCTGAAAGTCTCGCTGATCGATGGTTTGACGGTCCCGGCGCGATGCCAGCAGCGCCGCCTCGTTGCACACATTGGCGATTTCGGCTCCGGCGAATCCGGGGGTTGCGGCGGCTAATTGGCGAAAGTCGACATGGTCGTTCAGGATAAGGTCACGGGTGTGAACGGCGAAGGTCTCCATGCGGCCTTTCAGGTCGGGCCGGTCCACCAGGATCTGACGGTCGAAGCGGCCGGGCCGCAACAACGCCGGGTCGAGCACCTCGGGGCGGTTGGTGGCCCCCATGATGATGATGCCGGTCTGGGGATCGAAGCCGTCCATCTCCGAGAGCAGTTGATTGAGCGTATTCTCCCGTTCGTCGTTGCCGCCGATGACCATGCCCTGGGAGCGGTTTTTACCGATCCCGTCCAATTCGTCAATGAAAATGATGCAGGGCGCCTTGGTCTTGGCATCCTTGAACAGGTCGCGCACTCTGGCAGCCCCGACCCCGACGAACATTTCCACGAAATCGGAGCCGCTCAGGTTGAAGAACGGCACCCCCGCCTCGCCGGCCACGGCTCTGGCCAACAGGGTCTTGCCCGTTCCCGGGGGGCCGATAAGCAGGATGCCCTTGGGCAGTTTGGCTCCCAGCCGGGTGTAATGCTCCGGGTTTGTGAGAAATGAAACCACCTCCTTGACCTCCTCGACGGCTTCATCCACACCGGCCACATCCTGGAAGGTGACTTTTTGGGAGGGGTCCACGGCATAGATGCGTGCCTTGTTCCTCCCCAGGTCCAGGAAGCCGGTGCCCTTTTTCATGCGGCGGGCCAGGAAGCTGCCGAGGAAGATGAAAAAGGCCAGCGGCAGGATCCAGTTGGAAAGAAAGTTGGTCAGCCAATGGGATTCGATTTTGCCCCGATAGTCGACGCCGTGGGATTGAAGATCGGCAATCAACTGGGGATCGTCGAGACGCGTGACGACGAACTGGCGCTCAACCTGCTTTTGCGATTTGCCGTTAAACAGACCGAAATTGAGGTTCCAGGGGGCCTTCTTGCGAACCGGCTGGAATCCCTGCGATTCGTCGGCACGGCTTCTGTCGGTTAGCGTGGTCGATTTCTCCAGGCCGAAAATGCGGTTCTCTTCCAGGATCACGCTCTGAATTTGGTCGTCGGCCAGCAGATGGCGAAATTTGCTGTACGAAATCTCCTTGACCGCGGCACCGCTGAAGAAAATCGATTCGAGCATAATGATGGTGAGAAAGACCAACAGGTAATAGCTTATTGAAAACTTGTGCTGCTGTTTCATGGCTGACTCTCTTTATTCTGTTCTGTTCGTGCCGGCATGCAGGCGCGCCCATCGGCTGCCTGCGGACGCGACCCCGATTTCACGGGGGAGGTGATTGCAAAATCGGGGCCGATGAACCGCAGGGCGCGGATGGACACGCGTGTTATCAGCCGACGGTTACCTGCACCAGACCGCCCTGGCCGGTGCGGTGGTCCAGGGCCTTGAGCAGCACCCGCTGATGGGGCGGCAGGGATTTGATCAAACTCACAAACCCTTCGACCCCATGAACAGGCGTGTTGTTGACCCCCAGAATGACGTCGTCCTTTTCAAATCCCACGGTGCCCATGGGACCATCGGCATCCACCGATGCAATGGCCACCCCGATGCCCGAGTTGAGTCCATATTCACGGACCTCATCGGATTTGAGCGGACGCAGCACCACCCCCAGGCGATCTTCCAGGGAAGCCGCGATCCGGCGAACCGCGTCGTCCAGGCTGCCGATGGTAACGGACAGATCGATGGCTTTCCCGTCCCGGGAGACGGTGAGTGCGGCCTCGTCCCCCACCGGGGTATTGCCCACACGGCGCTGCAGTGCGGCCGCATCTTCGATCGGCTGCCCCTGGTACTCGATCACCAGGTCGCCTTTCTTCAGGCCCGCTTCGTCGGCGGGACTCTTGGGCACCACTTCGGCGATGAAGGCGCCGTGCTTGTCTTTGAGCTTCATCGATTTAACCTGTGCCGGTGTCAGGTCGCTGATGTTGACGCCGAGCCAGCCGCGGATCACTTTGCCGTGGTCGATCAAGGCCTTGGCCACATGCACGGCCATGTTGCTGGGAATGGCGAAACCGATGCCTTCGAAGCCGCCGGACTCGCTTGCGATAGCCGCATTGACCCCGATCACCTGGCCCGACAGATTGAGCAGGGGGCCGCCGCTGTTGCCGGGATTGATAGCCGCATCGGTCTGCAGATAATCCTGGTAGGAGGTGGGATCGAGAACGCCGCGCCTGTGCTTGGCGCTGATGATTCCCTGGGTAACGGTCTGGTCGAGTCCCCGTGGATGCCCGATGGCGACTACCCAGTCGCCGACTTCCATCCGGTCCGAGTCGCCGAAGGTCACTGCCGGAAGCTTTTTGTCGGCATCGATGCGGATCACCGCCAGATCGGTCTTGGGGTCGGCTCCCACGAGCTTGGCCGGGTAGGAGGTGCCGTCGGCTAGCAGGACGCTGATTTCGGTTGCACCGGCAACCACGTGGTTGTTGGTCAAAATGTTGCCCTTAGCGTCGATGAGCATACCGGTTCCCAGCGCCTTCAATTCCTGCTTGAATTTTTTCGGCGGCTGGGGACCGTTGAAAAAGAAATGAAAAAAGGGCTCGTTGCCGAAAGGCAGCATGGGATTGGCCACCTCCCGTCGCTGGGTGACATTGATGTGCACCACCGCGGGAATGTTTTCCTGGGCCACTTTGGCAATGGCCGTTCGCCAGCCCGCGTCGATCGGGTTGTCCGTTGCCGGCTTAACTTGCTCTTTTTTGGCGGCAGGGGCCACCGATATCTGGCTGGAAGACGCCTGACACTGCGTCAACCCCAAGGCCGTCACCATCATTAGTATCGTGATAAGATACCGCAGTCGATTTTTTCGTTGATTGTTCATGTTGCCCTCCTTTGGCTTTGGTTGAAAGCCTTCTGTATAATCGGTTCAGCGTTTGAAAAACTGGTATGTTCGCTGAGTTAGAAGTTAATTCCAACGGCGGCAAAAGGGTATAAGCGGGCTTCTGATTTTGATGTAGGACTTGTCTGGCATTTCCCGTCAGGCATTGTCCTACGGGCGGGTCGCTTCAGGCTTTCTGATGTAAAGGACCTATAATTTAATGAGCATCCCCAA
>JAJDNW010000147.1 GCA_022340465.1 Deltaproteobacteria bacterium
AGCCTCCAGGCTCACGGTTGCCGGACGTATCGTTTCCGCAGAGCGGATGGCGCTGGCAGGCATCCGGGCCCAGTGTGTCTGCATGGCCATGGGGCAGGCCATGGGTGCGGCAGCCGCCATGGCCGTTAAAAAGGGCGTCCCTTCGCGGGAAATCGATTCAAGAGAGATCGTGGCTATGACGGTCGAGCATGGGGCCGTGCCCTTGTCGTGATAACAGTAATTTGATGCTTGTTCGGCGCTTGAGGGTATGGTAATAAACTTTTTAAGGAAGCGGACAGTGCCCAATTTGTCAAACGCCGATTATGCTGGCAAAATCACTTCGTTGTATACCCGAGGTGTACTGCTTACCATTCAACCATAACCCAAAAAATGGAGGAGGAAAAAATGCGAGCATTGGAACACCTGGAAAAACTTTTCAGTGAAGGCAAGATCAGCAGGCGGCAATTCATGGCCCAGATGACGGCCCTGGGCCTGACGGCGGCTATGTCGCCCGTCCTGATGGCGCGGAAGGCCGAAGCGGCCACACCCAAGAAGGGGGGGCATTTTGTCCAGGCCCAGACCGGAGGGTCCACCACCGACAGCCTGGATCCGGCCACCCACACCTCCAGCTGGAACATCAATGTCGAGCTGCAGCTGCGGGATACCCTGGCGGAGATCAACAGCAAACTGGAGCCCATTCCCTGCCTGGCTGAGAGCTGGGAGTCGAGCCCGGATGCCAAGAAGTGGATCTTCAACCTGCGCAAGGGGGTCGAGTTCAGCGACGGGAAATCACTCACCGCCGAGGACGTGATCTACACCATGAATCACCATCGGGGCGAGGATTCCAAGTCCGGCGCCAAGCCCTATGTGAAGCCGATCACCAGCCTCAAGGCCGACGGCAAGAATCGCGTGGTTTTCGAGCTGGAGTCCGGCATCGCCGACTTTCCCTTTTACATGGCCGACTACCACCTGGCGATTTTCAAAGCCGGCACCAAGGGCAAGGAGTTTGAAAAGGGCATCGGCACGGCGGGCTTCGTGCTCGAGGAATGGGAGCCGGGGGTCACCGCACTTACCAAGCGCAATCCCAACAGCTGGAAGGCCGACCGCATCTATTTCGACAGCGTCGAGACCCTCAGCATCAACGATGTCAACGCCCGCACCAACGCCCTCAAGACCGGCCAGATCCAATTTATGGACCGCTGCGAGCGTAAGACCGTGCACCTTCTGGAACGCTCCAAGGGCATCGAGATCAGCGCCATTACCGCCACGTTTCACTACACCATGCCCATGCTGGTCGATATGAAACCGTATGACGACAACAACGTCCGCCTGGGGTTGAAGTACGCCGTCGACCGCGACGAGCTAGTCAAACGCATTCTGAACGGCTACGGCGAGGTCGGCAACGACCATCCCATCGCGCCGGTCAACCGCTACTATGCCAAGGACCTGCCCCAGCGGAAGTACGACCCGGACAAGGCCAAATTCTATTTGAAAAAGGCCGGCATGGAAAATCACGAATTCAAGCTGCACACGGCCGAGGCTGCCTTCCAGGGAGCCGACGACGCCGCCATCCTGTACCAGGAGCACGCCAAGAAGGCCGGGATCAACATCAAGGTGGTGCGTGAGCCCAGCGACGGCTACTGGAGCAATGTGTGGACCAAGAAGGAGTGGTGTATGTGCTACTGGAGCGGCCGCCCCACGGAAGACCTGATGTTTTCCATAGCCTATGAGGGCGGCGCCCCCTGGAACGACACGCACTGGAACAACAAAAAATTCAACGAGCTGCTGGTAGAAGCCAGGGCCGAACTCGACACCAAGAAACGCCGCCAGCAGTATTACGACATGCAGGAAATCTGCAGCAATCAGGGCGGTACCGTGGTGCCCATGTTTGCCCAGATCGTAGAAGGCCTGTCTGAAAAGATCGGTCACGGGACCATTTCCGGTCACATGGAAGCCGATGGTCAGCGCAACGCCGAAAGGTGGTGGTTCAAGTAAAAAGGCAAGCCGACTGAACAGAACCAAGACGGCATCCCATAAAAGCCCTGCTGGACAGCGATGGTTCGTTGTCCAGCAGGGTTCTTTTTTTGTGAAGTGGATTGACAGATACGGGCGGAGAGGGTACTATTCATTATTCAAACAAACAATTCGATCACTACGCGATTACATATATTTTTCCGATCCGGCGCATGCCAAAACAATAACCCTGCGTGCGACCTCAAAAGCCCTACTACTGGATCGTGTCCTGAAAAAAAATCATTCTTGCGGTTTGCCTGGAGAAGAAAACTGCACAGTCGAGGAAAAGACGGCCCCTTTCGAGGCCTGTGCCTTTATACCGGTTGTCATATATATGTTCCGATACAAACGCTATAACGTACTGATGCCCAATACCTTAAAATTATACCCTTTAAAAACCTCAAGCCGATTGCTTTGAGGTTATGTCAGGGACGGGATCCTCTCTGGTGTCGTTCAACATCTATAAGAACAACGAAAGGAGGAAATCATGTCGCAATTGAAACGGCTCGAAAACCTGTTGAGCAATGGAAAGATCACCCGACGCGAATTTATAAGCCGGGCAACGGCCCTGGGGTTGACCGCGGCCGTGGCGCCTGCATTCCTGGGCAAACGCGCCCAGGCGGCCACACCTAAAATGGGAGGCCGCTTCCGGCTCGGCGTCCAGGGCGGCAATACGGCCGACAACGGTGACCCCGCCACGTTCACCAACACCTTCATGCAGGTCTACAACTACGCAACGCGCAACAACCTGGTTGAGGTGGACCATACCATGTCACCCGTGCCGGAGCTGGCAGAATCCTGGGAGTCCACCCCCGATGCCGCCAAGTGGGTGTTCAAGCTGCGCAAAGGCGTCGAGTTCCACAACGGCAAGACCATGGATGCCAATGACGTGCTTTGGAGTATTCAGCGCCATCGCACCGAGGACTCCAAGTCGGCGGCCAAGGCCCTGCTGAAATCCATCGATGAAATCAAGGCCGAGGACAAATACACGGTGGCCTTCACGCTCAAAAGCGGCTCGGCCGACTTCCCCTTTTTGATGAGCGACTACCACCTGACCATCTGCCCGGCCGATACCACGGATTTCATGAAAAATGTCGGTACGGGCGCTTACAAGCAGGTGAGCTTCGAACCGGGGGTGCGGACTTTTGCCAAAAAGAACCCCAATTATTTCAAAACCGACCGCGGCCATTTTGATGAACTCGAGATGATCCATCTGCCGGACGCCAACACGCGCACCACGGCTCTGCAGACCGGACAGGTGGATGCGATCAACCGGTGTGAGAAGAAGACCTTCCAATTCATCGAGAAAGCGCCTGCGTTGCAGGCGATCATCACCAACGGGATGAAGCACTACACCTTTGCCATGCTTTGTGACAAGGCCCCCTTTACCGACAACAACGTGCGCATGGCCATGAAGTATGCCATCGATCGCGAAGAGATCATCAAGCAGGTCATGCGTGGCTATGCCGTTCCCGGCAACGATCATCCCATTTCGCCGGTCAACCGCTACTACAACAAAAACCTGCCCCAGCGGACCTACGACCCGGACAAGGCCAAATTTTATTTGAAAAAATCGGGATTGTCGCAGCGCGACTTTGACCTTTCGGTTTCGGACGAGGGATTTCCGGGTGCCGTGGATGCAGGCGCTGTTTACAAAGAGAATGCCAAAAAGGCAGGCATCGATATCAATCTGGTGCGCGAGGCGGCCGATGGATACTGGAACGACGTCTGGATGAAAAAACCCTGGTGTGCGGTCTACTGGGGCGGCCGGCCCACCGAGGACTGGATGTTTACCACGACCTATGCTTCCGGGGCTCCCTGGAATGACACCCACTGGAAAAATGGGCATTTTGATGAGCTCCTGGTCAAGGCCCGGGCCGAGCTGGACAGCGACAAACGGCGCGCAATGTATTATGAGATGCAGCAGATCGTACGGGATGACGGCGGCGTCATCGTGCTGGCCTTTGTCCAGGATTTGCAGGCGGCCACCAAGAAGATTCGCTATGGCAAGCTGGCGGCCAACTGGGAATTGGACGGCTGGAAGTGCTGTGAACGCTGGTGGTTTGCCTAAGTCCGGCGGCAGGGGATGAATCAGGGCCCATGAAACAGAAAAGAGCTCGTAGCCGACAGCTCATAGCGCATAGCATGATATCAGCGATGCGCTATGGGCTTTTTTTCCCTGGCTCCCAAGTTTTAGGCTTGAGCCGCAAGTAGTTGACTTCAACAGGCAAGGACCGAAAAAGGTTTTTAAGATGCAAGCAAGTCAGAAAAATCGCGCTGGCAATCCCGAGGTCGACCCCCTGCCGCCGTTTGAAACCAATCAGCGGCGACGGCGGCCAAGCTC